>CAXDQP010000082.1:0-8126 GCA_963991335.1 uncultured Flavobacteriales bacterium | reverse complement strand
GATCCATTTTACACATGGACCTCGATACTTTCTTTGTGTCGGTCGAGCGGCTCATGGATCGCCGGCTGCATGGCGTCCCCATCCTCATTGGCGGAACAGGCGATCGTGGGGTGGTTGCGGCATGCAGTTATGAAACCCGAACCTTTGGCGTGCACTCGGGGATGCCCATGCGCCAAGCGCGGCTCATGTGTCCCGAGGCCTTGGTCATTCGTGGCAATTCCATCAATTACATGAAGCAATCGGAAGCGGTGACAGCAATCATCAAGGAAGCTGTTCCCGTATGTGAAAAATCTTCCATCGATGAGTTTTATGCAGACCTGAGCTGAAGGGACAGGTTTTTCGGTCGCTGGCTATTTGCCCTCGAACTTCGAGATCGCGTAATCCATGAAACCGGACTCCCCATTACATTCGGAATGAGCACCAGTAAAACGGTGAGCAAAGTAGCCACGGGTCAAGCAAAACCCTCGGGCACGTTGCAAGTCCAATACGGATCGGAGCAGCCTTTTCTCGCGCCCCTTTCGGTACGAAAGATCCCCCAAGTGGGCACCCACACTTACAACACCCTTCGCAACCTTGGTGTAAAACGCATTCACACGGTTCAAGAAATGCCCATCGAATTGATGGAACAAGTGCTGGGCCAAAACGGCAGTTCCATCTGGCGAAAGGCACATGGGATCGACCCCAGTCCTGTCATCGCTTTCAACGAACGCAAATCCATTTCCACCGAGCGCACCTTTGCGAAAGACACCACGGATGTCGAAAAACTGCGCGGCATCCTCGTGGCCATGACCGAAAACCTCGCCTACCAACTGCGTCGAGGCCGCAAACTCACTGCGTGTGTGGCCGTGAAGGTTCGGTATGCCGACTTTGATACCCGGTCCGTTCAAGCTCGAATTCCTTACACTTCTTCCGACCACGTGCTCATTCCCAAAGTGAAAGCTTTATTTGAACAACTCTACAACCGACGCGTTCAAGTCCGATTGGTTGGGGTCCGTTACAGCCACCTGGTCGAGGGGGGCTGCCAAATGGACCTCTTTGACGATGTAGATGAACGTTTGGAACTCTACCGCGCACTCGATCGCATCCGAAACCAATACGGCGACCGCAGTGTGGTTAACGCCGCAGGCCTCGAAGCCCGAACCATTGGGCGCCCCAATCCATTCAATGGCGAAGCTCCCTTGCTTCTTGCCAACCGTCGTCAGTAAATTCAACCCGTCATGTGTGGCCGCTACGTAACCCTTTCTTCTGTTCAATCCATTGAGAAACGCTTCCAAGTGGAAGCCGCACCCGGTGTGTCCGACCGTTTGCGCCCCAATGCAAATGTTTCGCACGGCGAATATGCTCCTGTGATCACGAGTGACGCCCCCAACACCTTGCAATTGCAACAATTCGGGTTCACACCCCGGTGGGCAAAAAAGCAGTTTTACATGATCAATGCGCGCTCGGAAGGAGACCACAATCCCGAGAACGATCCGCGTTACACCGGTGCGATGGGCATTTTACAGAAGCCCATGTTTCGACAATCCATTCGGGATCGCCGGTGCATCATCATTGCCGACGCCGTCATCGAAGGACCGCGGCAAGAAAAGCTGACCAAACCTTACCTCGTCTATGCCCGAAATGGCGTTCGGCCGTTTGCAATGGCCGGAATCTGGGACGAATGGGCAAATCCCTCAAGCGGTGAAATCACCCGATCGTTCGCCATCCTTACCACCGTTTCCAATCGCTTGATGGAACGCATTGGCCATCACCGATCACCGGTAATGCTTCACGAAGAGGACGAGCAAGATTGGATCAATCCTGCCACACCGCTGCAAGATGTCACCGCATTGCTTCGCCCATATCCCGCGAATTTGTTGAATGCCTATCCCATCTCACCGGCCATTCGCGATCCCCGTGCCAACGGTTCGGATTTGCTTCAACCCATTGGACAGCGCGTGCACCCCGAACACACCTATTCCATCCATCACGACTTAGAGATGTTTGGAATGGGGGATTCCAAAGCATCCCGGCGCAATCCACACCAGCACCCCGGGAGTCAAGGGGAGTTGTTCCTTTGAATTCTTAGTGCCATGCACGTGCATTGCCACTCTTGGTTCAGCCTGCGGTACGGGTTGATGCAGCCCCGTGAATTGCTCACTGAAGCACAGAATGCGGGCATCACAACATTGGCCCTGACCGACATCAACAACACATCCGCACATTGGGATTTTGTGCGGCTTGCTCCAGAATACGGAATCCGACCGGTTGTAGGGATTGACTTCCGCAACAAAGGAGACGATGATGGCCTGCCCCTGTACATTGGCTTGGCGAACAATCCCGACGGGTATGCACGCCTCTGCGCCCACCTGAACCGTCACCTAAATGAACACCAATCGTTTTCGGACGTCGTTCCGGAAATTCAAGATGTGGCGTTCATCTGCCCATGGGAACGGTGGAAAGTACGTTTAGAAGATTCGGCAGATCTGCGATCGGAAGGAAGCGAGTGGATCGGAGTTCGGCCTTGGGAGCAATCCGAACTGCGTCTAATGGCGAGCAATCCTGTCCTCAAAAATCGCATCCCATGGGAACGCCTCATCGCACTGCACACCTTCACTTTTCGACACAAACGAGACTGGAATTGCCACCGAATCCTTCGGGCGGTGGATCGGAACGAACTGTTGAGTCGGCTTCCGAAAACAGCAACAGGGCACGCTTACGACCGTGTGTTGAGTCCCGCTAATTTCTACCAGACCTTTGCCGAATTTCCCGAATGGGTCGAGCGATCAGAAGCACTTCTCAATGCTTGCCGTGCGGCACTCCCCATTCCCGAATATGGCCGCTTCCACAACAACCAACACACGTACACCGAATCCGAAGACAGCGACGAACAATTGATTCGCGTGCTTTGCGCAGAAGGGCTCGCCTATCGGTATCCCGATCATGAAGAATCTGTGCTCGAACGCATGGAAATGGAATTGCGCATAATCCGACAACAAGGCTACTTGTCGTACTTCTTAATCAACTGGGACATCACAAGTTATGCGCGCAGCAAAGGCTATTTCTATGTTGGGCGGGGAAGCGGCGCCAACAGCTTGGTCGCCTATCTCCTGCGCATCACGGATGTAGACCCCATCGAATTGGACCTTTATTTCGAGCGTTTCATCAACCTCTACCGAACCAACCCACCTGACTTTGACATTGATTTTTCTTGGACCGATCGCGACGATGTAACCGCCTATATTTTTAAGCGTTTCCCACACGTTGCCTTGGTCGGTGCGTATAGCACTTTCCAGTACCGCGCCGTAGTCAGAGAACTGGGAAAAGTGTTTGGGTTGCCCAAACACGACATCGACCGGATTGCCGATGGTAAAATCAATCCCGTCAGCTCGGACGAAATGGAACACTTCGTGGTACGGTACGCGGGCTACCTCCAAGATTTCCCCAATGCCCTTACCATTCACGCATGCGGCGTACTGATTGCCGATCGGCCGTTGCATCACTTTGGGGGCACCTTCATGCCACCGAAAGGGTTTCCCACCACGCAGTACGACATGGTGGTCGCAGAAGACATTGGCCTGTACAAATTTGACATTCTCAGCCAGCGCGGCCTCGGTAAGATTCGGGACACCATCGACATGATTGCAGAAGACCAGCCCGAAGTCGCTGCCCAAATTGACATCCATGACATGAGCCGCTTCAAGCGAGATTCCAAGGTGCAATCCATGCTTCGTAACGCATTGGCCGTGGGATGTTTTTACGTGGAATCGCCAGCCATGCGCATGCTGATGCGGAAGCTACAGGTAGACAATTACCTCGGACTGGTCGCAGCTAGTTCGGTCATCCGACCGGGAGTGGCGCGCAGCGGAATGATGAAAGCCTACATCGAACGCCACCGGGATCCAGAAAAACGCAGCGATGCTCACCCCGTCTTAATGGAATTGATGCCCGAGACCTATGGCGTTATGGTCTACCAAGAAGACGTGATCAAAGTCGCTCATCATTTCGCCGGTATGGATCTCGGGGAGGCGGATGTTTTGCGCCGTGGGATGAGCGGGAAATTCCGATCGCGGGAAGAGTTTGCGAAAGCCCGCGAAACCTTTATCCTCAAAGCCCTGGACAAAGGCCGAAAACGCTCCTTGGTGGAGGAGGTTTGGCGCCAAGTAGAAAGTTTTGCTGGCTACGCATTTGCCAAGGGCCATTCGGCTTCCTATGCCGTAGAAAGCTACCAAAGCCTATTCCTAAAAGCCCATTGGCCTTTGCAATACATGGCCGCATGCATCAATAATTTTGGCGGTTTTTACCGCACCGAATTTTACGTGCATGAAGCGCGCATGGTAGGAGGACGCATTGAAGCACCGTGCTTGAACCGGGGCGGATGGGAGGCCTGTGTTGATGCCGCTCAACAGCGTATTTACCTCGGGTTCAATTTGGTCCGCGGTGCACAAGCACAAACCGTGGCCAACGTCATCGAGGAGCGGGATGCGCATGGGGCGTATCTATCCCTTGAAGATTGCATCGAACGCAACGGAATAGCACTGGAACAGTGCCTGATCTTAATCCGATGCGGTGGATTTCGGTTCACGGGAAAAGACGCCAAACAACTGCAATGGGAGGCGCATTTTCTGCTGGGTCAGGTCCGCAAGGGCCAACAAGAAGCCACGCTGTTCACCCCCGATATTTCACGATTCACATTGCCTGCATTTGAACACAATGACCTGGAAATGGCCTTCGATCAAATCGAACTTTTTGGTTTTCCCTTGGTCTCCCCATTTCGATTGCTGACATCTGAATCGGCACGGCAATTGGAAAATGCCGTGCGCAGTGAAGCACTCTCCGATTGCATTGGAAAAACCGTTGATGTAATCGGGTATTTGGTCACCGTAAAAGAAACGCAAACAGCGCGGCGTGAACGCATGGCCTTTGGCTGCTTTGTAGATGTAGAAGGCCAGTGGATTGACACGGTACATTTCCCCCCTTCATTGAAGCAATACGGCTTTCGGGGCAGGGGAATCTACCGCATTCGTGGACCTGTTCGAGAAGAGTTCAATTGCCTCCACGTAGAAGCATTGTTCATGGAAAAACTCGCCTATATCTCCGATCCGCGGTATTCCGAAGATGGCTTGCCGGTGCAGGAAGCGCGGCCCAATAATGCCTCAGCATCCCAACGCCGTTCGACCATCGGAGCAAGAAGTGGGGGAGGCATGCTCAAGCGATCGATGCGGACCGGATGACGCTTTCCCTCAATCAATGGCTGGCTTTCGGGGTCAGAATTCCCCAGCGGAGTCCCGCGTATAGCATCCGTCCAAAAATCGGCCCGTATACCAAACTGGCATCAAAGTACTGATCAAATTCCGTTTGAGACACAGATTCGACGGCATAATCTGCCGCAATGATGGGGCGATCTTGCTTGTAATTGAGGGCATTCTCTACCCCCGCATAAATGGAAAAATCCGGTGCGAACTGCCGCGTCACTTGGGCATTGATTTGGAAGAAATCAGGCGCTATGTCGGGACGCTGAAAGACTTCCGGATTCTCAGTCGTCAGCGGCAAGCGCTGCGCACCAATCCATTGGCATGTGAAATCGGCTCGCCACTGCCCTTCTCGCTCGTTGAGCTGTGAAGCATAGCTGAACTGACCGAAAGCCCGATGCGTTGAGACAAAAGGATCCTGCGTGGGGTTGCCGAATGCACGGTCTGTGTGGGCGTTGACCCAACGGTAGGCCAACCGCATATCCCAGCGACGGTGTACATCCCAATTGAATTCAGCTTGGGCTGAATTGGCAAACGATTGACCATTCAGAGGATACAAATCAATCGCACCAGTGCTTCGATCCAAATCCACCACTAATTTGTTCTGAAATTGGGTGCTATAACCATCTAATGTTAGGGTCGCTTCTCGGTAATTCAATCGGAATTTGCTCGTGACGTTCAAGCCAACGTTGATAGCCTCTTCTGGCACAGTGTTTCCATAAACATTCCAATTCCATTGCCGTTGACTCGCCCACGATCCAAGCTGCTCCATGAAATGGTTGGACGTACGGTACCCTTTTCCAGCCGCCACTTTGATGGATGTGTTTTCAGTCGCACTCCAGCGGGCGTGAAACCGCGGGCTTAAGAACCGCCCAAACAAGTTGTGCTCGTCGTAGCGAATACCGCCAATCACACTCCATCGTTCATTCGGATTCCAGGTGTATTCAAAAAATGCCCCCGGCACACTCTCGGTCCGGTCCATGGCCATCTGCAGTGTGTCATTCACGGCAAATGATTCATCAAACGAATTGTACACGTAGGTCGCTCCTAGCGTGTAATTCCGGTCGGTACTTCCGAAAATGTCGGCGTACAAAACGTTGCCTCTGAAAAATTGTTCCGTGCCCTTGTATTGGTTTTTACCGAATCGTTGCTGGTGAAAATGGTTGTAGTAATTGAATTGGGTGCCGATGGTTCGCCATTCCGCATCGGGAAAGACAAAACCCGTCTTCGCTGACAACTCCGTTCGTTCAATGGCCGTGACCGCCGACCAAGGACCGGCCAAGCTATCCATTCGGCCGGTCATTTCATCCCAATTCTCCGCATTGTCAAAAGCGGTCTTCTGGCCTGCAACGGCCGCTGTATTCACATAAGTCCCTGCATATTCACCGCGAATCCCTCGATCGCCTTTGAATTTCCATTCGTTGCGTCCCACGAAATTTCGCTGCATCGGTGTGTCCAAAAAGCCATCCTCATTTCGGTCGTTGGCTTGCTCATTGTGCAGTCCATGAATGAGCACCGCTGTGCTCCAACGGCGGCTGATATCATGACGGCTGATGTAGTTGAATTCCTTTCGGCCTGATCCATTCCCATACAAGTTGACGTGATATGGATCTGCCGTCTCCGGGTTCTTCAATGCTACATTGATTTGACCCGTAATGCTTTCATAGCCCTGTGTCACCGTTCCTGCTCCCTTGCTGATGTGGATTTCATTTACCCAATCCCCGGGAATAAAGAGCAGGCCGCGAACGGCACTCAAGCCACGTGGCCCGGGTAAGTTGTCCACCTGAATCTGGCTATATTTTCCATCCAAACCCAACATGCGAATTTGACGCGTACCCGTCACCGCATCGGTGAAAGATGCATCCACCGACGCATTGGTTTCAAACGCTTCAGAAAGATTGCAACATGCCGCTTTGGCCAACTCCTTTCGGTTCAAGGATTGCACGTCCAATGGAGACAATAAAGAGAACTGCGTCGCCGACTTCCGTTCCACCACCTCTGCGGCTCCCAAATCAACTCCTGCGGTCAATGGTATATCGACATAAGATGCTCCGTCATAAATCCAGCCGGAGGTCTCATAGCCCAGCATACTCGCGAGCAAGGTATCGCCCACATTTGCCGTCGGTAATTTGAAAAATCCAAACCCATCCGACACCGTGGTGGAAGACATGTCATGGGACCACCTCACGTAGGCCCCTGGCAATCCAATATATTCTGGATCATGGCTCTCCTGCCCGGCTGCAGTCGAATGATTCGAATGATCCACGACCAAAACCTTTCCTCGAAGCGTTCCACCATTTTGGGCAAACAACGGAAATGTTGTTAGCACCAGACACATCAGAAGGGTGAGTCTCATGTGCATAGCGTTGCTCGAAATCAATCGTGTTCTTCGTGATTATGGTCACTGTCGCCTGAACAACTTGCTCCATCCCGGTACTTGCAACAACCGTGAATATTGGCATATACCTCATCCGTCGCCTTGATTTGGTCGGTATCATGGCCTGCATCCGCAACCAATTGGTGAATCGCCTTCTCCGAAATCTTCTTGGTTTTGTAGGCGATGGTCAATTTTTTTGACTCGACGTCCCAATCTGCCATGATGACGCCAGGCACATCAAGTGCTCGCTCGATGCGATCTTCACACATCCCGCATACACCGCTGACTTGAAATGCAATTTCCGCCTTCTTCTGGGCCGTTGCAAGGATGCCCGTGGCCAGAAAAATAAAGAGTAATAAATGCTTCATAGGCAACAATGTACGCAGATTCTTATCAGCCAAGAACTCCACCACTGCCAAAACGAGTGAAAAACAAATCACTCACTGTCCGCAGATGCCTTCAAGAAGTCCCGGTTCATTCGTGCAATATTGCTGAGGTCAATTCCTTTCGGACCCTCC
>CAXDQP010000081.1:0-8142 GCA_963991335.1 uncultured Flavobacteriales bacterium | reverse complement strand
AGTTTCCACATCCGTCAGTCGCCGTGAACGTTCGTGTAATCACTGCCATTCCCGTGCAATTCGCATCGCCTTCAACATCGGCCATTGTGACCGTAACGCCGGAGCAAACATCTTCGGCAGTCGCCATGTCCATTGGAAGGTCATCGCCACATTCGAGATCCACGTCTGCTGGAACAGATGTGAAGTATGGAGCAACCGCATCCACCAATGTGATGATTTGATCCGCAGAACTCGTGTTGCCGCAGTCATCAGTGGCCGTCCATGTTCGAACAATCACATCTCCACCAAAGCAATTGTCATCGCCAGCCGCGTCTGTATAGCCTACAGTAACTGAAGAGGTGCAAGCATCAGCCGCATCTTCTACATTGCCCGTAAGGGTCAAATCATTGCTGTCATCTGTACACGCTATATCGGTGTCGGCAGGTACCGTGAAGGTTGGAGCCGTTGTGTCAATGACCGTGATGGTCTGAACAACTGACGCCGTGTTCATTGCATTATCCGCAAATGTCCATGTCCGAACAATGGTATAATCACCATCGCAATCACCTGCTGTGATGGCATCCACATAAGTGGCGTCCAGCACAGGGTCACATTCGTCAACGGCCATAGGCTCGCGGATGTCTGAATCTGCGCTTGAGCAGTCTGTTGTGTAGTCTTCAGAACTAACTACAACAGGTGGTTGCTGATCATATAGACACTCGTTGCATCCTTCTCCATCGATTGGATACTCGCAGCTTCCATCGTCTTCGTAGTTCTCTTCGCTGTAGTTGCATGCCGTTTCATCAGCACAACCACAGTTGTCACTTCCAAAGGATAGGGAAACATACATGGTACTACCTGCAGATAGGCCTTCTGGGAATATCTGAACAAACAACTCACCGTGAATGGTTCCTGTAGTTGAGATTTGTGCAACCAATACTCGGTTATCATCACCTGCTACGCCATACTGTGCACTCATGTTGTCCGCGTTGATGTACCAGCCGCTTCCAACCACGTCATCGATCACAATGTTTTCACCGTTTTCGAATTCGTTGACCCATGTTGGGTATCCACCGTTGTCAACAGGTGGGAGGTCAATTACTGTCGCGGGTGTATTGTCACCAATTGTAACATATGAGTCAGCAGTCAACATTGGATAGAATCCAAACAGCTCAGGAGCTGAAGGCAGGAATGACCCTTGGATATTTTGGTAAATCTCGCTGGATGCAGCCAAAACAATTGGGTTTTGACTGTTGCCCAAGATGGCATTCAAAACGTCTGTGGAGTTCGCAGTAGTAACGAATACCTGATACGTCGTGAGGCCATCAATGCTGGAGGCCATGGACTCCACGTCAATTCCATAACCTTCGTGGCTAGTGCTCACATTTAAGCAGCTGCAGAAGTCACAGAAATCGAGCGATGGATATTCAACGTCTTCATAATTACATGCTGACTCATCACCACATCCTTGGAGGATATCGCAAATCAAATCACCATTGTAATCCAAGCATTCGCCGTCGCAATTGAACCCTTCTTCAGCGTAAGTGCAAGAACCGTCGTTGAAGTTTGGCTCCGGAATAACATTCGGGTTAAAATTACATGCTGCCTCGTCATTGCAACCGATGCAGAATGGTGAAACCGCACACATCGATTCATCCAACTCAGTGGCCGCGGGATCATAGTTGCAGTTGCCCTCTACGGTACAACCGAAGATTTCCAAATCGTCACATACGCCATCACCGTCTTCATCACCAACACATTCCCCATCACAATCGTATCCGAGGGCTGGGTAGGCGCATGAACCGTCATCATAAGTCGCGACTTCACTATAATTGCAGGCTGTCTCATCCATGCAACCGCATTCATTGCCACCGAAACTCAAGGTGAGGTAAGAGTCAAGGGATTGGTCCCCATTCGGGAAGACCTGAACATACAATTGTCCACTCACGTCTCCATCCGTTGTCAACTGGGCAACCAATACGCGTTGGTCATCCCCTGCAAAACCGTTGTTTGCAGTAATCAGTGCGAACCATGAACCACCGAAGAAACTATCCAACTCTAAATCTCCGCCGCCATTGAATGTACTGATCCAATTATCTTCAGGTGCTTGTACAACTGAAATTGCACTCTCACCGTCTGCCGCAACACCGTCGATTCCAATGGTCAACCAGCTGTCGTAGTTCAAAGCTGGGACAACCGTGAAGAACAGTGGGTTGATGTTATCAGGTGTAAGTCCTCCAAAAGGATTTTGGTAGAAACTCGTTGTCGATCGCAAGAATGCAGGATGCATCTCATCACCAGAGACAGAACTTACAAAGTCATCCGATGATGGAGTCGTTACATACACACGGTACGTGTTCATTCCAGCGCTCAAGCCATCAATGCTTCCGTCCTGCGCTTCAACCAATTCCAATTCCAGTCCAAATCCGGCCTCTCCTCCTGATCCACAGGAGCAGAAATCACAACTTCCATCGTCATAGGAAGCGCCATCGTTGTAGTTGCATGCATCTGCATCTGTGCAACCCAAGATTTCGTTCACTGTAATGATTTGATCTTGAGAAGTGCTATTGCCACAAGCGTCAGTCGCCGTCCAAGTTCGGGTGATAACGGTGATTTCAATGTTGCTATTGTCTACTGAATCACTGTAATCAATCGTTACCTCGTTGCAATCATCTTCTGCTGTCGGAGCAACTTCTTCCATGTCTTCTCCATATGTGTAGGTCACATCTTCAGGGAATGACGTAAAGGTTGGTGCAACCTCGTCTGTAACCATGATCGTTTGCGTGTAATCTGTGGAGTTTCCGCAATCATCTGTAGCTGTCCACGTGCGGTGGATGGTGTAGCTAGTGCCACAAGAGCCGTCACTGATTACGTCCATCGCTTCGGACATTGTTACCGCTGAGCAGTCTTCTGCTGCTGGGCTTCCCATAGGAATCTCATCGTTGCAATTCAACTCAATGTTTTGCGGAGTAGAGGTGAAGGTTGGCCCTTCGGTGTCAATGATTGTGATGTATTGAACAGCTGTGTCTGCGTTTCCGCAATCATCAGTCACTGTCCATGTACGCATCACTCCGCTGTTTAAGAGGCACGTCGACGGGTTGTACAGAGAGGCAGTTGCAGCATCTCCTTCCGCATAGGTCGCATTGCCAGTCCATGAGATGGATATGCTGTTGCTTGTGGTCGAGACTGAAACCTCCGCACCATCTGCAATTCCATTCGTGTTGATTGTAACCGACGCAATGTCGTCTGACGAAATGTTAGTGATGTTGACGTTGGCATAATCATATGCAAACGGGAATCCACCAGTACCTTCAACGCTGAGGTTGATTGTAGAACCGTCAATGTCAACTGCAATTGCTCCGCGGTGATCCGCAATGTTTGATGTCAAGTCGTCATAGGTCAACTCTGCGCCAGCTCCGATGGTAACACCGTTCGCCTCAAGGAACAAGGAAGCGCCGAAAGGTCCTCCAAAGTTGAAGCCCATTTCCGTGCTGAAATCAGCAGTAGCCCCCGACAGGTCGAAACCTGGCGTGAAAGGCGCGTCAACGTAGCTATAATCCAAAACGTTCGCGCAATTGTCATAAGAATCGGTTGGGTACTCTGCTGCACCTGCTCCGGGAGTCAAGTCCTCCGAACATTGCGCTGTGAAGTCCGCTTGCGCAACTGCAACGGGGCTTTCAGAGTCCAATAATTCAACCGTTTGCACTGCCGTTGCACTATTTCCAAATGCATCCGTAGCAGTAAATGTTCGGGTCAGCGTATATCCACAGTCAGCGTCTGAAATTTCCTCTGAGACCGTTACAGTCGCCTCTGGGAAACATCCTTCGTCAACGGCTACGGCCATTTCTGTTGGGTAAGCGTCAGAGCAACTTTGAGACATGTCCGCAGGGACAGATGTAAATACAGGTGCTTCTGTATCATCTGTTGAATAGCCAAATGGCAAATGAACAGCAATTGCGTTATCAGAGTCCCCTTCTGGGAACATTTGAACGAAAATCTGTCCGCTCAAAATTCCTTCTGTGGTAAACTGACCTACAAGCACGCGCTGATCATCACCCGAAAGACCGTTGGTAACATTCGAAAGAGTGTACCATCCGTCTCCGAAGGCTCCTTCCATCGTCACACCATTTCCAGCATTGAAATTGGCTACCCAGTCGGTGGTTTCAGGAACCAAGGCAACCAATGACTCATCTTCAGAGATCATGTTGTTTTCAATTCCGATGGTTACCCAGCTCTCCCATTCCAAACTTGGGAATATTGGGAAGAACGCCGGATTCATTACGTTCGCAGTAACCTCAGTATTGATTCCTGTTCGGAAAATAGGTTGCGTGCTTAAAATGTAAGTTGGATTCGCAGCATCACCAACAACCGCACTCAAGATGTCGGTCGCGTTTGGAGTCTCCACGTACATGCGGTACTGGGTTCCATTGGGTGTTTCTTGAACCGCTTCAATGGAAATGTTGTAGCCTTCTACGGAAGCTGTGGCTGCACAGCAGTAATCGCATGAACCATCTTCTTCGGTATATGTGCCATCATAGTTGCAGGCAGACTCGTCTGTACATCCTGGAACTTCAAGTTCGTCGCAAACACCATCTCCGTCAGCGTCATTGTAACATACGTTGTCACAATCATAGGCAATGACTTCTTGCAATCCTCCGCATGTGTTTACGTCCTCATCATTCAAAATGAGTGAACTAAACCCTACATCTCCGGATTGAAATTGAAACTTGACAGATCGGTCAAACCCGACCGCAGCTACGGTCTTGGAATTCAAGCCGAGAGATAGGGATTCTGGGTTGCTGAAGAACCAGTTGCCATTGGCGGTGGTCTTAGCTACACGGAAATTCACACCTCCACTTGGCAATGACGTAACATTCATTTCAAACGACTGGGCAGCATTGCTGTTCTCATCGTTTGCAGTAGTCGCAACAAGGACATACTGCCAGTTATCATTTGGTACATCCTCGAATACATCACACGTGGCAATTTCAGCTGTTGAAGATGTGCACTCATTTGAAGTTTCTCCATTGATCGCGATGGAATCGAACTCGCCATCACCGTTTGAGAATTGAAACTTCACCGAACGTGGGAAGGAAACGGCTGCTACTGTAATGGAATTCGTTCCGACCTGAAGTGGCTGCGGATTTCCAAAGAACCAGTTGCCATTTGCTGTCGTTTTCGCGACACGGTAGTTGGTACCACTCTCCGGCAAAGACAGAATAGAAATGGAAAGCGACTGGGCTTCGTTGCTCGAGGCATCGTCAGCAGTCGTAGAAGTGATCACATATTGCCAGTTATCATTCGGACCATCCGCGAACAGGCTACACTCGGCAATGCTTGAAGAAGGCACTTCACCAAGCGTAATCGTTTCAAGATAGGTACACGTACCGTTCTCTTCTGTTGCTGTTTCGTCGTAGTTGCAAGCAGTTGCATCAGTACATCCACCTAGTTCGTTTTCATCGCACGTTCCGTCGCCATCTACATCATTGATGCAATCACCCGCGCAAGTCAAGAACTCTTCAGGGAAGATACAATCAACCAGATCTGTGACGGTACCTGCTGGCACGTAATTACATGCATCAGGATTCAAGCAACCTTCGATTTCATCTTCATCGCAAACGTAGTCTCCATCAGCGTCATTCAAGCAATCGCCATCACAAGTGATGTTTTCTCCCCAGTACTCTGGGCCGTCTTGGCAAGATCCATCATCCCAAAGGGCACTAGGATCGAAGTTACAAGCTGTTTCGTCTGTACAAGCGCATGCCGGAGCGGAGAAGTTCATATAAAATTCGATGCTCTCGTTTTGCTCGCCTTCAGGGAACACTTGGACGAACATACCACCACACATCAATCCATCCGTTGTGAACTGACCTATTAAAACGCGGTTGTCATCACCCGCAACCGCATTGGTGTATCCGGGATAAACAAACCAACCACCACCAGCGGCATTGCTTGTGGAAATGTTTCCACCTGCCTCAAAATCCGCAATCCAAGGGTCAGCAGATTCATCAGTGGACAAGTCTTCAACCACTGAAATGGCTGTTTCTCCCGCGTCCAAATTTGCCGTCTCTGTCAAACCAATGGTCACATATGAGTCATACGCCCCTGCTTCAAAGCCGGGCAACGTCCCAAACATTGGATTCCACGCGTTTGGAGTGACACCGCCACCACCGCCTTGGAATTGAAAGAATTCAGTTGTGGTATTAACCAACAATGGAGAATCATTGGAATAACCTGTTACCGCAGAAATTTCGTCCGTTGGGTTTTCAGTTGTGACATATAAACGGTAGGTACGCAAACCAGGAATGCCGCTTGCATCGTGCAAATCCAATTCCAGACCATAAGCGCTGTTGTCAGAATCAACCGTCAGGCAGCAATAATCGCAGGTGCCGTCCTCTTCATTTGCATTTGCATCGTAGTTACAGGCAACTACATCCATGCATCCTAGGTAAATGCATGATCCATCATTTTGCGTTGCATCAGGCATGTAATTCACTGCTTCCGCATCCGTACAGCCGCACAACTCGCTACTAAAAGCAAATTGGTAGCTCATGGTAGAACCGTCCCCACCATCAGCAACAAGTTGAACATTGAACGAACCATTCAAATCACCATCCGTCGTGACCTGAGCAAGAATAACGAGATTATCATCGCCAGCAAAGCCGTTGGTCGCGCCAGCCGGAACAGTCCAACCATCGCCCGCAGCAGAATTTTCACCATTGATACTCAAATTGCCTCCTGCCAAAAAAGAAGGTCCCCAAGTACCTTCTCCAGTAAGTTGTACAGAAGATTGCTCACCTTCAGCCTCAGAAGACAGGCCAAGTGTTACATAGCTGTCGTATTCAAGTTCTGGGAAAAATGCAAACAATCCTGGATTGATGTCGTTCACTGTAATTCCGCCAAACTCATTCATATAAAAGGAAGAGCTTGTGGTCAGTTCAACAATACCCAATCCGCCATCCGTGGAAACCCCAACAACATAATCTGCCGAGGAGGGCGTTTCCAAAAAGATTCGGTAGGTTGAAGAACCTGCCAAAGCGGCAACTTCTGGTGAAGTTTCGGTACCGTCAAACGTGGCGAAGGTCTCAACGTATAGTTGAAAGCCATCAGGAGCTTGCGCTGCTGAATCGTAGCCAAAGCACGCCGTTTGAGCGACTGAAGAGCTTGAATATGCCGTCAAACCGACAAGCAATCCAAGCAGGAAGTAGAATTTCGTCTGCATTGTTCCTAGGTTAAGCTCTCGAAAATTACGAAATATCAAGCTTAGAAACAAGCACATCGATAAGAAAAATAATTCAATCGAGTAAAAAACTACATTCAGCGAAGCTTGGATAACGTTAAAAAGCAACGGTTAAGCGCTTAAATTTGCAAAAAAAACAATGTTCGAAAATCTCCAAGAACGGTTTGATCGCGCCTTTCAAGTCCTCAAGGGCCACGGGCAAATCACAGAGGTAAATGTTGGGGAAACCCTGAAAGAAGTTCGCAAGGCGCTACTTGACGCTGACGTGGACTTTAAGACCGCCAAAAGCTTCACACAGAGGGTGAAAGAAAAAGCAATTGGACAGCAAGTATTGACCTCCATCAAACCGAGTCAATTGCTGATCAAAATCACCCATCAAGAGCTCACAGATTTGATGGGAACTGCAGCCGCTGAGTTCAAACCTACGGGCAACCCATTCACCGTCTTAATGGCTGGCCTTCAAGGAGCTGGAAAAACAACTCATTCTGGAAAAATCGCAAAACTACTCGCATCGAAACATGGCAAAAAGCCCCTACTCGTTGCGTGCGATGTGCACCGACCTGCGGCGATTGATCAATTGAAAGTTTTAGGGGAATCCATCGGGGTAGAGGTCTATGCGGAGCCCGATAGCAAAGATGCTCCGGGCATTGCCAAAAACGCACTTGCACATGCAAGGACCAATGGCTTTAACGCGGTCATTTTCGATACAGCAGGACGATTGGCCATTGACGAAGCCATGATGGCTGAAATCATCGCCGTTCGAGATATTGTTCTACCATCCGAAATCCTATTTACTGTGGATGCGATGACTGGCCAAGATGCTGTTCGAACGGCTAAATCATTTGACGAAGCGCTCGACTTTTCTGGGGTCGTCCTCACCAAATTAGACGGAGACACGCGCGGAGGTGCCGCGTTGGCCATTC
>CAXDQP010000080.1:0-8181 GCA_963991335.1 uncultured Flavobacteriales bacterium | reverse complement strand
GAATTGGCCGTCAGAGAGGATTCCAGCTCCCGAACGATGACAGACCCAAACATCATTTTCCCGCAGTGACAATGACCAAATCGGACCTGGGATGTCAGGGATGACCTCCAAGGGTGCGCCGCTTTTTGATTGGAAATAAACGCCTTGGGAGGTTCCCCAATAGCGGCTGCCGTTGGACAGATGCAAGGATGAGTGCCCAGCCTCTTTCAGTTCCTCCAATCCGGATGGGGTGCGGTGCGGCCAATTGTACTTGAGTAGGTCAACACCGCCTTCCAGTCCAACCCAGATGTTGCCTGTTTGGTCGGCCTTGATGTCCAGAACACTGTTGCTGATCAAGCCTGATTCCTCTGCATAAGGAATTTGGAATCGATCAAAATCAATCGTACTCACGATGCCACCCTTGGACGTTCCAATGAGCCAAGTGTCTTTCATTTTTTCGATGCAGTTCACACGCACGTCACGAAGATGCTTGCTCAAGGCTGTTTGGCTCTCATGCCAAACGGTGCCGTTCCACACTTGCAAGCCATGGTCATGGGTCATGAGAATGACTTTGTCTGCGCTGTTGCGAGCGATTCCTTCCATCTTCCAGTCCTTTTCCAGTGGGATGCGCTCGATTTCCGATCCGTTCCAGTCGAAAAAGTGAATCGAATGAGCCGACTGAAACACCACTCCTTCTTTCCAGGTGGTGGAATTGCGAATGGGTCCCGACAGCCATTCGCGGTATTCTCCTATTTGATTCAATGAACCGGCAAATTCCGAACAACTGAAGACCGCGGTAGATTGTTTTGTGTCTGCCGTCAGTTCTGAGGGTGAAGTGAACATTCTCCAGACATCATCGAAGGGTCCCGATTCTGCAGAAATTTGGGGAGTACAATCTGTCCATTTGGGACGGGTAACGCCAAGCTCATCGCTGAAATCAAGAATTCCCACGAAATTTTGCCCTCCGCAAAAAAGTAAGTCTTCGAATCCCGCAACCGAACGTGACTGCGCTCCATTCGGCAAGTCCAATAACGACCATTCATTTCCGTCAAATAGAAGCAGCCCAAGGTTGTTGGCTACCGCAATGCGACTCGGGTCATTTACCGAAATATAAGGGCAATGAGTGCCGCCTCCGATGGATTTTCGGTCAAAGTGCTGGATGATTGAGCGAGCTGCATCCGTGTGTGCCCAACACCCATTGCTGCCAAAAAAAAATACGGCAAAGAGAAGGAGTATGAGAGGAAATAATCGCAAGCTATAAAATGGGCGGATTGAGTATGTCAAGACCTTACCGATTTGTTAATCAATAATTTGATTGATTTTTACAGAAATCAAGTCGTTAAATATAGGAGGGAATGTTGAGGTATTTGTGCAGGTAATGTGCAATGAATTAATATCGCCTGAGGAGGAGATAGCAATTTCCTGTTTGTAATTTGCACACGATATTTAATGATGCCAAGATGATACTTACGCGCAACGTGACCTTTTTACTGTCCTTGTTTTTTCTGGTTACAACGGGTTCATGTTTTTTAGGGTGTTCAACGACGAATGGTCCCGAGGTTTCAAAGGATATGGAGTTCGTCGACTCGTTATTGGCCACGCTCACTCTTGAGGACAAGGTGGGGGAGATGACTCAACTTACCCTAGGAGCAATAGGAACGGGATTGCCTTCGAACTTAACAGAGCCGCAGCATTTGGATTCTGCGAAGGTCCATAATGCACTTGTCAAGTACCGTGTGGGAAGCATCCTGAATTGTGGAAATCACGCTCACAGTCCGGAAAAGTGGCATGAGTTTATCAATGACATTCAAACGGCAGCGGCGCAGAAGCCTTCGGGCATTCCAGTCTTGTACGGCATAGATGCCATACACGGTCCTACTTACACGGCAAACGGTATCCTCGGACCACAGCAAATTGGTTTGGGCGCTACTTGGAATCCAGAAGCAGCTCGAATAGCAGGCAAGAACACAGCAGAGCAAGTTCATGCCCTGGGAATTCATTGGAACTTCTCTCCCGTGCTTGACTTAGCGAGGGATCCTCGTTGGCCTCGTTTTTGGGAGACATTTGGTGAAGACCCTCACTTAGTTGCTACCATGGGCCGTGCCATTGTGGATGGTTACCAAAACAGTGGAGTGCCTTTTGCCGCGACACTGAAGCACTTTTTCGGTTATGGTTTCTCACTATCGGGCAAAGACCGCACGCCTGCTTGGATTCCAGAGCGTCAATTGCGTGAATATTTTCTCCCTCCATTCCAAGCAGCGATTGAATCGGGAGCGATGAGCATTATGGTCAACAGTGGTGAAATCAACGGCATCCCTGTCCATTCGAACAAGGCGCTGCTAACGGATCTGCTGCGTGATGAGTTGGGATTCGAGGGCCTATTGGTCACGGATTGGGAGGATGTGAAATACTTGTTTACCCGGCACATGATTGCACACGATTATAAAGAGGCGACCAAAATGGCGATTGAAGCGGGCATTGACATGGCGATGGTGCCTATGGACCTCAAGTTTACCGAGCACTTGTTGGAATTGGTGAGGGAAGGAACCATCTCGGAGGAACGCATCGATTTGTCCGTTCGGCGCATTTTGATGATGAAGAAAAAGCTCGGATTGTTTGAATCATTGGGCTTCCCTCCGCCTTTGAGTGCATATCCGGGCAAGGAAAATTTTGAAGGTTCTGCAGCGCGAGCTGCATTGGAGAGCATCACATTGCTTAAAAATGATTCGGTCAATGGAAATTCGGTATTGCCGATCTCAGGCACAAAAGATGTGTTTGTCACAGGACCTACCGCCAATAGCTTGAATGCGTTGAATGGTGGTTGGACGGGAACATGGCAGGGTGTCAATCCGGCTTTCAACACTACAGGTCGACCCACCTTAGTGGAGGCGATGGAGATGCGATTTGAAGCGAAACGCATCCAGCATATGGAGCTCGGAATGGAATTTACCGAAAACGAAATCCAGCAAGTGGTGCGAAGTATTCAGCGCCAGCGACCTGCGCATGTCGTTCTCGGGCTTGGGGAAATGCCCTACACAGAATTTGTTGGAAACACCGAGGACATTGGTCTTTTTGAGAATCAAAAAGAATTGGTGCGTGCGGTCCATGCAACGGGTGTTCCTGTCATTGGAGTCTTTGTTGAAGGACGCCCAAGGGTATTCGATGACATTGAGCCTCTGTTGGATGCGGTCGTTATGGCATACTTGCCAGGGGATTACGGCGCAGAAGCAATTGCCCAAGTGTTGGATGGGACGTACACTCCCAGCGGACATCTTCCCTATACCTGGCCTCGGCCCACTTCGGCGCATTTGACGTACGACCACAAGCACACGGAAAAAATCCATGCGAACTCCGCCATCAGCGCGTTTAACCCGCAATATGAATTCGGTTTTGGCCTTTCCTACTCCGAAGTGGAGTTCGATGCGTTGAATACGAACCAGACAGAATACACGCCGGGCGATACGATTGAAGTAACGGTGGAGCTCCGAAACATTGGAGATCGAACGAGCAATGAATTGGTTGCCGTCTTCAGCCAGGACCGCGTGGCATCCATTACACCTAGTGTTGATCGGCTGCGTCATTTTCAGCGCGTTTTTGTGGGAGCTGGCGAAACGGTGCAGGCCACAGCGCGCATCGCCGTGGATGAACTTGGGTTCATCAACCGGAACAATGATTACATCGTTGAGCCCGGTGCTTTCGGAATTCGCGTAGGCAACCAAGTGGTCGAAATTGAAGTTAAAAACGAAAACAAATAACCCCTATATCTTAACTATATGAAGCAGTTTTTTACGCTGGCTTTTGCCGCACTAGCTTTCGCTATGAATGCACAGGTAGCACCTGTGACTTGGAATGTTAACATGGCCAACGAGGAAGTCTCACCCGATGGTGTCTACCTCGCAGGTGGCGATTACTTCGGAACGCCAGGCGAAAACGCCATGACCGATGACGACGGAGACGGCGTCTGGACGATTACCATGGCCATGCCCCTTGGCTATTCAGGTGCCTACACATTCACCAATGGTAACTGTGGCGATTGGTCGTGCAAAGAAAACATCGTTGGACAAGATTGTGCCTACGGTACATGGAGCGATCGTTTTTTGGATGAAGTGACCGCTGAAGGAGCCACTATTTCGACGTGCTTCGCACAGTGCACATCGGATGGGTCTTGCGCATCAGTGAGTGCAGCGGACGTTACGTTCCGAGTGGACATGACGGAGCAAATCGTTACGGGAGGTGTTTTCTTGCATGCAGCCTTCGACGGATGGGGCGCAATTGCGATGAACGACGATGACGGCGATAACGTGTACGAAACAACCCAAACGCTCGAAACAGGCTCTTACGAGTACTTGTTCCAAAACGGCGAAGGCGGCAATGAGGCCTTCGATTCAACGTATGTTGAGTGCACCTTGACCAGTGGGGATTTCACGAACCGTTTGATCACGGTGGAGAATGATTCTTTTGCAACCGACGCGTTTTGCTTCAACTCTTGCTCGGGATGCGAGTCTACAGGTGGCGGAGATTCTACTTATACCGTAACGTTCAACGTGAATATGGCCAACGAAGACGTTTCACCAGAAGGTGTTTACATCGCTGGAGGAGGCAACTTCGGAAACCCTGGAGACAACGAGATGCTTGACGCTGCCGGCGATGGCATTTATAGCGCTACGTTTACATTCGATGCAGACTTTTCGAGCTTCTATACGTTCACAAATGGAGCCTGTGGAGATTGGTCGTGCAAGGAGAATTTGACAGGCCTTCCATGCGGAGATCCCGACAACTTCAATGATCGATTCTTGGATCCATTGACCCAAAACACAACGGTCAGCACGTGCTTCGGTCAGTGCACAACCGATGGCTCTTGCGAGACGTCTTCCGAGATTCCCGTGACATTCCGTGTGGACATGTCTGATCAAGTTGTGATCAGTGATGTTACTATTTTCGGTAGTTCAGTCAATGGCTGGTCGTTTCCAGGTGAATTGATGACCGATGACGATGGAGATGGCATTTACGAGTATTCAACGGTTTTGGCCCCTGGAGGTCACGAGTACAAGTTTGTCAACAGTGGGGTAGACGAGCAGTTTGATGCTGAAAACTACACAGAATGCACCTTGACGACGGGCGAGTTCACCAACCGACTTCTGACGATTGAAGCAGAGGAGTCCATTACTACTGAAGCTTTCTGTTTCAACTCTTGTGCTGCTTGTGAAGGTTCATCAGGTATTGCTGAGGCGTTGGGTTTTGATTTCCAATTGATTCCATCGGTCACTACAGGAAATGTAGAGTTGCGTTTTGCCGGTGTCCAATCTCCAAAGCAAATTACAATCGTCTCTTTCACTGGCGCTCTTGTAGCGAGCTTCCAGGTACCTGCAAACGAAAATGTATACGCAATGGACGTTTCCGGACAAGCTGCGGGTGTATACTTCGTTCAAGTGCAAGCAGAAGGATTGGGCTTGACACAGAAATTATTGAAAGTCAACTGAGACGAGTGAAGGATTGATGTCCTTTTGAAAAATTACTTTGAATGAAAAACTTGCTTTTAGCATTCAGTTTTTTAGCCACCATGACGGTAACTGCCTTTTCCCAGGGGAAGGCAGTTACCGGAACGGTGACTGCAGCTGAAGATGGACAAGCGTTGCCCGGGGTGACGGTTGTTGAAAAGGGTACGCAAAATGCGACCTTCACTGACCTTGATGGTCAGTATACGTTGACCGTTGCTGGAGAAGAGGCCACGCTGATCTTTTCCTTTATCGGTTACACGCCTCAATCTTTGGCTGTCGGAGCGAAGGCAGAAATTAACGCTTCACTCTCGGCAGATGTTGCCGGTCTGGAGGAAGTCATCGTCGTCGGGTACGGAAACCAAAAGCGAAGCAAGATTTCAGGTGCAGTAGGCACCATCGATTCGAAGGAAATCACATCCATGCCTGTGCTTCGAACAGAACAGGCATTGCAGGGCCGCGCCGCAGGCGTACAGGTCACTCAGAACTCGGGTCAGCCCGGTTCGACCCAGTCCATCCGAATTCGGGGTACGGGTTCATTGAACAACGCTGAACCGTTGTATGTCATTGATGGAATCCCCAGCGGTTGCATCGATTATTTAAACCTTGCGGACATTGCATCCATTTCCATCCTCAAGGATGCTGCCTCGGCAGCGATTTATGGTGCACGTGGAGGAAATGGTGTCGTTTTAATTACGACCAAAGCTGGATCCAAGAACCAGAAGCCGCAGATTACCTACGAGAGTTACTACGGTGTGCAGGAGCCTTGGAAATACATGGCGCTTCTCAATGCTGAAGAGTATGCCATTCTCATGAACGAAAGTCGCTCTGCGGCAGGCCTCACGCCGCTGGCAGCACTTGCCAATCCTTCAGCGCTTGAGACATTTGATTGGCAGGATGAGATTTTTGAACGAGCGGCGATGATGAACCACTCGTTTAGCTTTACCAAAGGAACAGAGTCTTCATCAACAGCTATAGGAGGAAGTTACTTTACCCAAGACGGAATTGTCGGCGGTGACAAAGGAAACTTCGAGCGTTACACGTTCCGAGTCAATACACGACAAGATGGTGGTGAGCGTTTTCGCTTGGGCCAAAATGTCAACTTTACCCACCTCAATCGCTCTGCATTGGCAGAAAATAATGAGTTTGCAACGCCGGTAGGGCGCGCCCTCAATATGGATCCCATCACGCAAGCCACGCGTGAGGATGGATCTTTTGCATACTCGAACTTCATCGATTCTGACATCGCCAATCCAGCGAATCAGATCGCATTAAATAACGACTTTTGGACGACCAACCGTTTCGTCGGTTCGTCTTTCGCTGAATTTGACCTCTTGTCAAATCTGACCTTCCGCTCCACGATGTCGGTGGATTTGTCACTGGGATCCCAGCGCATTTTTAATCCAACGTACGATTTGGGAATTGGACCGAACGATCCGGATCGTCCAGCCTATGAGTTCCGGCCGGTCAATTCGTTGATTTTGGGTGAGAACAAATGGAGCAACTGGCAATGGGAAAACATTGTGACCTATGACCAAGAATTGTCCAATGGTGATGAATTGAAAATTGTAGCGGGTTACTCGTCCTTAAAGAACCGCAACACAAGTTTTTACGGATCGCGTGACAGTTTGGCTACAAATGATGTTCAGTATGCCTACTTGAACAATAGTTTGAATGCAGCTGCACAGGCACCGAGTGCCAACGGCGGGATTTCTGAGTCTGCATTCATCGGTCAATTCATGCGTATCGACTATGGTCTAGGCGATGCCATATCCTTGGCAGGAACCATTCGCCGAGACGGCTCATCCCGTTTTGGAGTGAACAACCGATACGGAATTTTCCCATCGTTTTCTGCGGCATGGAACATGACGGAACTGCCTTGGGTTGCCGAAAAGGACTGGATTGATTTCTTGAAACTCCGCGCGAGCTGGGGCCAGAATGGAAACGCTGATGGCATTGGTAATTATGATTACACGAGCCTTGTTTATAATGGCTTGAACTACACCTTTGGCGGGGATCAAGTCCAGGTCAATGGGGCTGGTCCGATCAACACATCCAATCCAGATTTGAAGTGGGAAACGGTTGAGCAGACCAACATTGGAATCGATGCGGATTTGTACAAAGGAAAGCTGAACATCGTTCTCGATTACTTTGTGAAGAGCACAAATGACATGCTAGCGGTGGTACCACTTCCCGGCGTAGTAGGCTATTTGCCATCAGCCACGAACGTTGCATCTGCCAAAAATACAGGCGTTGAATTCATGGTCAATCATCGCAACCAAGTCGGTGCGGTGGAATACGCGGTTGGAGGAAACATCAGTTTCATCCGCAACGAAGTGACCGGACTGGGTGAAGGAGGTCAACCCATTTCAACGGGTTCAGTTTTTGGCATTGGTGATTTGGTTTCTTACACCGAAATCGGTCAACCCATTGCCTACTTCTACGGGTACGAAACAGCGGGCATTTTCCAAACAGACGAAGAGGCGGCAGCCAATACGGCATTGCCTGAAGCCCAAGCGGGTGATGTCATTTTTGTGGATCAAAACGGCGACGGCGTCGTAGACGGAGAAGACAAAGTCATGATTGGCAATCCACATCCGGACTTTACGTATGGATTCAATTTTGAGGCCAATTACAAATCATTTGATTTTTCTTTGTTCTTGCAGGGAGCGCATGGCAACGACCTGCGCAATGGGGTGTTCCGCTA
>CAXDQP010000079.1:0-8190 GCA_963991335.1 uncultured Flavobacteriales bacterium | reverse complement strand
CAAATGCAGAAGTGGTGCTGCCCGATCGGTTCCCATCATTTCTGGATTGGATGCCAGGAACAGACTCCATTTGTTTTCACCACGAGGATTCGAGTCGAGCGGAATCGATGGTCGCCAATGCTGACGTGCTTTTTTGCCTGGATTTTAATGGGCCCAATCGCGCTGGAAATTTGGCAACGGCCATCATAGCGAGTAATGCCAGGCTCGTGATGATTGACCATCATCGAGAACCGGATGATTTTGTTGAGTTGGCGATTTCAGATCCCACGTGTGGATCCACTTGCGAGTTGATTTGTGATTGGGCATTGGCTTCGGGCCGTTGGCCAAGTTTAAGCCGAGAAGCTGCCAAGTGCCTGTATACGGGGCTGGTCACAGACACAGGCTCCTTCCGCTTTCCTTCTGTTTCAGCGCATACCCATGCTGTGGTTGCCGCGCTATTGCACAGCGGCCTCAACCATGCGGAGGTACATGAAGCTACCTTTGACGATCAATCGCTGAGTCGCGTGCAATTGCATGGTTTCGCCTTGAGCGAGCGGTTGAAAATTTGGGATGAAGCAGGCATTGGGGTAATTTCATTGGATTTAGAAGATTTGGATCGCTTTCATTATGTGTCAGGTGATACCGAAGGATTGGTCAATCGAATCCTTGGTATCCGTGGTATTCATGTGGCCATTTTTATGCGGGAGTCTGACCCCGGTAAGGTCAAGATGAGTCTGCGTTCAAAGGGCGATATGGATGTTCAGGCACTGGCCAGCCAGTATTTTGATGGAGGCGGACATACCAACGCAGCAGGAGGGGTTCTCTTGGGAATGTCCATGGCTGAAGCTCAGGCCAAGGTGGACGAAGCCTTGAATCAATGGATTCGGAGCTGACCATGGGATATCGATGTGCCGGGTTATTCCATGATTGGAAGTTGCGCTGCGGTGAGGTGCTTTGTGTTCTGCTTCTCGGTCTTTGCCTGAATTCTTGTGACTCGACTGCTCCTAAGAACACGAGCCGGGCGGTATCAACGCTCGATTTATTGGCATTCAACGAAAAGAATGTATATTTGCTGGCGATGCTGTTGGATTCATTTGCAATAGACCGTGCCTGGCCGGCAGAAGAGGTTTATTCGAAAATCGGGTCGGGCATTCATGTATTGCGTCGAGAACCGACGGATAAACTTCGACGCATTAAGGCTGGTGATACGCTTTATTGGACGGGAAGAGCGATGCTTCTGGACTCCACAGTTTTATTTGATTGGACAATTGCGAAGCCCTTCTCATTGATTGTGGAAGCCTCCAATTGGCCCGACGGTTTTCATGAAGTGGGTTTGGAAATGAATTTGGCGGATTCACTCGGGGCGCTGATTCCGCCGCATATGGGATGGGGGTTGTCGGGGTTGCCGCCACTCGTTCCTCAAGAGGCAGCCCTGTGGTTTGAGCTTGCTTTTCATGATTTGCGACCTGCGTTGAACTCGCATCCATCGTCAAAGCAAAAATCAGGGCTTAAGTGGAATGCATGGATTGATGCATTCGAGGCGGGGGCTGTGAAGGTGGATTCGGATTGGTTGAAATCGCCTTACCTAGTGGGGGGGGCTTGTATTTCTTGGTTTGATTCGTCGCAAAGCCCCTCAAATGCAGTCTTTCGTGAGGGAACACGGGTTGAGATAGCCATGCGCACATTTCGACCCGATTTCGAAGGTCAAAGTTCAGAAGACTTTGGCTGGAATCGTTGGTCGTTTGTAGCTGGAGATGATGATCAAGTGTTGCCCGTAATCGAACAATTGATGAGGCAACATCCGAAACGAAATCGCTGGGAATGCCATTGCCCAGACAATTATGCCTTCGGTCCTAAAGGTTTACCACAACTCGGTTTATTGCCTGAGGATGTCGTTGGTTTTCAATGGGAATGGGTGCATTTGGACGAAGGGACGCTTTGAAGCTTTGCGCGTTCAGTTACCAATCAAAAAGAGGCAGGGTCGTTTGTTAAGATGAGGCTTACTTTCCTTTCGCCATTCTTCGATGGTTTTGGATTGAATCCATTCCTCTTCCAACGTAATGTCCACCGCCACGCAAAGCTGTTGATCGGTATTGAGCCGTTTCAAGCACTCTGCAAAAGTTGCGTCATTCCGATAGGGAGGCTCCATGAAAATCTGGGTTTCTTTCCTGCGCTGGAGGCCGTCATTCATTTCCTTCCAAATTTTATCCCTGCGTTGCACATCACGGGGCAAGTATCCCTTGAATGCGAAATGTTGTCCATTCATGCCTGAAGCCATAAGAGCGAGCAGAATCGAACTGGGGCCAACATGCGGAACTACGCGCCATCCTGCGTTGTGCGCCATACGCACGGCTGCGGCACCTGGATCGGCCACTCCTGGCGCTCCAGCATCAGAAAGCAATGCAATGTCTTGGTCGCTTTTGAACCATTGCAGCAAATCCACCAAGTCTTCAGGCTGCGTGTGCTCATTGAGCAAAAAACTTGGTTTTAGATTCGGGTTTTCATCTGGAAAGGCGTCTTTGAGCAATCGGCGTGCACTTCGATCACTTTCATCGATGAGCCGATTGCATTGTTGCAATGAATCGATGGCGCGCTGAGAGAGAACCTCGTGGGGCAGTCGGCAGCCGAGCGTGTTCGGAATCAAGTGGAGCGTTTTCATCGAGATATATGTCTAACGGAGGGCATTGTTGCCTTCGTCTGTCCAACGGTCAACCCAATCTTGTGCCGCTGCGTCAAGCATGTCATAGACTCGTTGAAAGCCATCACCCGGACCATAATAGGGGTCGGGCACATCGGTATTCTCAATGAATTGTTCGATATCAGCTGTACCAGGGCTCAAGGCTGAAACGTCAGACAAGTTTTGAGCATCCATCACCAAAATGCAATCAAACGTGTGCAAATCTTGTTCTACTAGTGGGCGTGAACGTTGGGATTCGATGGAGTGACCGTGTCTTCGCATGACTTCACACGACCTTGGGTCGGGAAGATTTCCCTGATGCCAGCCAGATGTGCCAGCGGAATCAACGAATAGTTTTAAGTTCTTTTTTTTGGCGTGAATGCGAAGCAATTCTTCACCAATAGGCGAGCGGCAGATGTTGCCCAGGCAAACGACCAAGACACGCTTCATTCCATTTAGTGAATGGCGAGTTTCTTCTCCAAATCGTCCAAGTATTTTCGGAAGTGCTTATCTGTCTCCTGCAAGTTGTTGACTGTTCGGCAGGCATGGAGAACCGTTGCGTGGTCCTTTCCTCCGCAGTGAAGGCCAATGTTGGCCAGCGAGCTCTTTGTCATCTTCTTTGAGAAGTACATGGCGATTTGCCGGGCTTGAACGATTTCTCGCTTTCGCGTCTTCGACTTCAAGAGCTCCAAGGGAAGGTCAAAGTAATCGCAAACAACCTTTTGAATGTAATCGATGCTGACTTCTCGGGCAGTATTCTTGACAAACTTGTCAATCATTTGCTTCGCTAAATCCAAGGTGATGGATTTTTTGTTGAGGCTGCTTTGTGCAATCAAGGAAATCAATGCGCCTTCTAGCTCACGTACATTGGAAGTAATGCTGTAGGCCAAGTATTCTATCACTTCACGAGGAAGCTCTATGCCATCGGCGTACATCATTTTTTCCAAAATGGCCATACGGGTTTCCAGTGATGGTACTTGCAAGTCGGCGCTTAATCCCCACTTGAAGCGGCTGAGCAAACGTTGCTCCATTCCTTGCATTTCGACGGGGGCTTTATCGGATGTCAGCACGATTTGCTTGCCCGTTTGGTGCAAGTGATTGAAGATGTGAAAAAAGACATCTTGGGTCTTTTCCTTTCCGCTGAAAAATTGAACGTCATCGATGATGAGGACGTCAACCATCTGGTAAAAGTGACTAAAGTCGTTTACGGAGTTGTTCCTGACCGCATCAATGAATTGGTGTGTGAACTTCTCAGAGCTCACATACAGAACCGTGAGTTCTGGATTTTGCTCTTTGATTTCTAGGCCAATAGCGTGCGCTAAATGTGTTTTCCCTAGGCCTGTTGATCCATAAATGAGCAGCGGATTGAAGGAAGTTCCTCCAGGTTTGTTCGCTACGGCGAACCCTGCTGAACGTGCAAGGCGATTGCACTCTCCTTCAATGAATTGTCCAAAATTGTAATTCGGGTTGAGGTTGGAGTCAATGTTCAACTTGCGCAGACCCGGAATGACAAAAGGGTTTTTGATCGGTGTGTTGTGGATGCCAGCGGTCATGGCAACAGCTGGGTTCTTCGTCGCCTGGCGATTTGTCATGGGCATCTTCACCGCATAAGGGCTTGCGGGTTGTGTTCCTGAGGCTCCTGAGTTTTCGATGATGATGCTATATTCAAGGCGGGCATCCGGCCCCAATTCTTTGTGGATTGTTTTGCTGAGGAGTTGGATGTAATGCTCTTCAAGCCACTCATAGAAGAATTGTGAAGGGACTTGAATGGTCAAAACCTTCGCCTCTAACCGGACTGGTTTGATGGGGTGGAACCACGTCTTGAATGCTTGGCTGCTGATGTTGTCCTTGATAATGTCGAGGCAATTGTTCCAGACGGCTAAGTGATCTTGATTCATGGCGCAGTTGAATTTTTTAATTCAGTTGTGGGTTCGTAGCTGTTCATTCAACATTAGTGTGGTAATGTTGATAAGCGAGTGCAAGATTCTGATAAAGTCGCGGAAAAAAAAACGTTTTGACTCTTGACTTTTCCCTTTTTTTAATTTCTTAATCTCACATTTGAATAATTACACGACAGCAGTCTTGTATTATATCGTGTTTGTCTAAGAGTATTATGTAGAGCAATGATTATGAGTGTGTTAAGAACAGCGCTGTTTCAACGGTGTTGATATCTTGGGTGATTTCCTTTCAATCTTTTTTGAGTACTTGTTCCTGTCAAAAACGTCAGTAAGATGGTTCATAACTGGAGGCTTCGAGTTCGATATGGAGAGACTGATCAAATGGGGCGGGTTCATCATGCATCCTATATTCATTATCTGGAGGTTGCGCGCATTGAGATGCTTCGTGAATTGGGGCATTCATATGCTGGAATTGAAGCTGATGGCTTTTTGTTGCCTGTCATCGCCCTATCCATCCAATACAAGGGAGTGGTTGCCTTTGATGACATTCTCACGGTGGAAACGGAGGCATCCATAAATGGTCGGATTCGAATGGATTTCTCTTATCGATTGTGGTGTGGTGAGGTTTTGGTCGGTGAGGCGTCTGTGCAACTGGCTTGTTTAAGCAAGTCAACATTGCGTCCCGCTGCATTGCCGGATTCGCTTGTGCAGTCCATTCAGACAAGCCAAATCAAGCGTTTATGAGTTTTATGAGCGCATCATCATAGCTTTTTACGACGGTATCCCATTGAAATTGCGATGAGATTTCTCGAGCGCGTTTCCGGCTTGGCTCTGGATGTTGTGCGATTGCTTCAAACCTCATCTGAATGGTCTCACAATCGTCTACGAGGAATTGTTCGTCGCACCAATCATCATATGCATTGCCCTTGCCAAGCAGCGGAATGACGCCAAAGGACATTGCTTCGAGAACACTAATGCCAAAGTACTCCTGTTTCGGCGAGTGAATGACAAAATCACTGCGGTGCAATAATTCTGCATAAGTTGAACGGTCTGGCGCAAACCCTTCATGAATAATATTGCGACGAAATTGGGAGGTTAGTTGGTCCAAAATGATCGGTTTTGTTTCGAATTTCGGACCCAGTAAAATCAGCGAGAATGGCACTGCGCGCGTTTGAAGATGATTGAGAACTCGATAGAAGTGATCCGGTGCTTTGTCAAATTCCCATCGGTGGTTCCAAACGATTGTTGGAGGTTTATTGCAAGGTCGCAAGTAGTTGATTTCACCTTTCCACTCAATGCCAATAGGAAGAGTCTGTGATTTTTCTTCGAAGGGATGGTCTGTAAATGCCCTTGTGCCGTCGGGCATGGGACGTATAAAAGTTGACAGAGCGTTGAGAAAACGCTTGCGATGAAAATCGGAGTTGAACCACATGGCATCCGCAGCCATAGCACTCAGGATGTTGATCATTCCATACGTTCGGTCCCGACCTTTCTGTACGTCGGGGTCTGTCGGACTCCATGGAAAGGTGATTTGATTTTCATGGAAATATTGAATCACCGGGAGATGCTGCCAATCCTTTCGCAACAAGCCTTTGAAGGTGGCAACATCCATCATGTCCGTGCATATGATGGCATCTGGCGACTCAGTCATAGGGTGGCATTGCCGGGCGAATTCAGCGCTTGCACTGTGCATTCGCCACTTCCAATGCCTGCCCGGCAACGTGCAAAGGGTGATTGTTCGATTGGGCAATGCCCCCCAAAACTGTTCGAGTGACCGTGACCAATGAGCATGGGATCCCGTGTGGAAAGGGTCCAAGATTAGAATGTTCAATTTTTTAGCCATTCAATCAATGCGTTTAAGCGACTTTTTTGGGTTCGTTGTTCTTGCAGTTGGGGTTGTCCTGCTTGAACCCATGCCGCATACCAATATATTGAACAAGCTTGAATGGAGCGTGCCATTCGATGTTCCACTTGACCGTTCAATTTCGCATGATAGGAGCTGATGAATGCTTCTGAACGCATTTTTTGCCTTGCTTTTCCGCGGATGACGTATGAAAAGGCATTTGTTTCGCCAATTTCTGCCATCGTTTCTTTCTCCGCACGAAACACGAGTTCCAGGCATTCGTGGCTCTCAATGATCACGTTCCAAATGGAATCAAGACAGTGGGGAGACCAAGAAACAGGGAGATTGGGCCCCAAAAGATTGTATTCGTTCATGTAAGCTTCCGGGAGTTGCGTTTCCCAAAGGGCATGAATGCCTTTTTGACCACTTGCGGCCCCGTCATAATTTGCAGAAGTGTGCAATGGGACGTGAAGATCGGCAACATAATGCGCTAAGTCTGCAGCGCACTGGAGAATGCGAAGTTGGTTTTGAGATCTAAAAGCTTCCACCAATCGCTGGTATTGCCATGCAACATTCCAAGGGCCAATTCCACGGTCCCGCAAACATTCCTCTCCAAACAAGACTATTGCTTCGTCCCATCGAGCGGGAGGCAAGCAAATGGAGTCGTTTCTCGAAATGCCATATTCGTCAAGGTCGATGTAATGTTTCTCTGCTTCACCGATGACGGCATGTTTTCTGAGGTCTGCATCAAGTGCATGCTCCACAAGCCAATTGCGGTGGTGCTTGAAAAATTCATGCAACGGTTCGGGGACGTGTTGGATCGCAACATCTACAATTTTTCGATGAGCGGCAAAGCCCCAACTCATCAGGCATGGACACAAAATCACCGCAAGAATCCAAGCTCCGTTGTTCCGCGGATTATTGTTCCAACGGTAATTTTTGAGGCGATTCTGCGGGGGAAGTTTCGGCTGGTGCATGCATAGGCACCAAAAATCCATCTTTTAGAATTGGAATGGTTCGCACGTTGTTCGGCGTGAGGCAGTATTTCACATCCTCGTTCAAATTCAATTTTCGCAACCTCCTTCGGTGGGAGGAAGCCTTGAGGAAAGAGAACATGTTGTCCCGCGCCGATCGATAGATGAATTTGGCCGCAACGGTGCTGTCTTCGTTCGCGACGAATTTGCCCGAACTGATAAGTTGGGCAGCAATGGCGCCCGCACAAATTGTATCCTCCAAATTGAATTTGTCTTTCCATCCAGATCCGAGAATGAGGACACTTTCGTTTTGTTCAAGGAGCCACTCACTCAGGGCGTCTAAATTGTTCAATGCACCAATCACGACTGTCTTCTTATTGGCAGCCATGTCGATCGCCTTTGTGCCATTTGTCGTGGTAAGCACCAATGTTTCACCCTTGAGTTCATTGGCTTTCGCCAAAAACGCAACGGGACTATTGCCCATGTCAAATCCATGTACAATTTCACCATTGCGCTCAGCGGCCGCGATATACCCCTTGCTTTGCCATTCTCGGGCTTCGTCCACTTTGGCCACAGGTTTGATGCGGCGAACGCCATTCTCGAGCGCCGTGCAAATCGCTGAAGTCGCTCTTAATACGTCGATCACGACCACCAATTCGAATCCGGACTCGTAAAGAGCATAGTCGGCGGGTGAAAAGCAAATTTCAACGTGATTCATTGTGTGTTTCATCTAGAGTGCGAACGAGGAGAGCCAATAAAATTAGATTCTCGGGGAGCTTTACAAACAGAATATACGGCAAGAACGCAAATCCACGAATT
>CAXDQP010000078.1:0-8226 GCA_963991335.1 uncultured Flavobacteriales bacterium | reverse complement strand
ATCCCGTATAGATTGGAGAACGGATTGGTCGGTCAATCCCAGGATAGGTGGTTCTTTTCGCATTCAAGCAGAATGGACCGGATGGGGATTGGAAGCAATCGCAAAAAATCGGAATTGGGCTTCCAATGAATCGGGCCAATTGCTCCTGGGGAACATTCCCTTTGCCCATTATTTCCGTACGGAAGCAGAGTGGATATGGAAGAGGCAAGAGAACCAACATAAAGGCACTTCCTGGCATGGGCGGTTGCGCGGAGGTTGGGCGGTGAACGGTGCGAATTTTAATGGAATTCCATTTGACCGGTCTTTTTTCGCTGGTGGAGCAAATGGTTTGCGCGGATGGAGTGCACGTTATTTAGGTCCGCGATTCGCAAACCCAGATTTTTTCAATGGAGGAGTCGTTTCGTTGCTCGGCGTTTTGCAAGCCGAATTCAGTGTAGAAGCAAGAAAAGACCTGACCGAAGTGTTCGAAATGGCCTTTTTCACAGATTTAGGAAATGTGTGGGTGCAAAATTCGAGTGCCGATCTAGCGAGTGAAAAACTCACATTTGATTTGCGCTCTCTGGCTTGGGGAGCGGGTGTTGGTGCCCGATTGGATTTCGAGTTTTTTGTTTTTCGAGTGGATGCTGCATTGCGCTTGCATGACCCCGTGCAAATGGCTGGGAAGCGTTGGATTTCAGAAGGCCCATCAAAAGGAGCCCTTCATTTGGGCATTGGTTATCCATTTTGAATGCCAGTTTCAGGATTGCTTTAACTTAGCCCTGAAATTTGACACACTATGGGTTGGTTTAAGCGAATTCAGGATGGCATTACGACCAAGAGCACCGAGAAAAAAGAGATTCCGGAAGGAGCTTGGCATCAATGCGTCAATTGCAAGACAGTGGTGACGTCCCAGCAACACGCAGATCGAATTCATGTCTGCACCTATTGCGGACATCACGATCGGATTGGAAGTGAAGAATATTTTGAGTTGCTTTTCGACGAAGGCAAATACAGAGAGGTGGCCCCTAAGATTGAGAGCGAAGACCCTTTGAAATTCAACGACACCAAATCTTATTCCAGTCGACTGGCGGCTGCCAAGAAGAAAACGGGGCTTGCTGACGCTTTGCGCACCGCTTCTGGTGATTTGGAGGGCATTCCCGTGGTAATTTCTTGCATGGATTTTCAGTTTATTGGAGGGTCCATGGGAAGTGTAGTCGGCGAAAAAATCGCCCGTGGTATTGATTTGGCATTGAAAAAGGGATGTCCTTTCATCTGCATAAGCAAATCAGGAGGAGCTCGAATGATGGAAGCGGGTTTGAGCTTAATGCAAATGGCGAAGACCAGTGCGAAACTTTCGTTGCTAGCCAAAGCAGGGCTTCCCTATATTTCGGTATTGACGGATCCCACAACGGGTGGGGTGACAGCGTCATTCGCCATGCTGGGAGACATGAATATTGCAGAACCCAATGCCTTAATTGGATTCGCGGGGCCTCGAGTGGTTAAAGAAACCATTGGCAAAGATCTTCCCGAGGGATTTCAGCGTTCCGAGTTTTTGTTGGAACATGGGTTCTTGGACGCTATTGTAGAGCGGAAAGAGCTCAAGGAAAAGATTGCCTTTGGCCTCAAGGCGATGTATGATGCTCCGGAAGCGTCACGAACATAGAAGGCCTTGGGCGCGATGCCGCTATTGATTGGTGAGAAATGTGCTTGGTGCGTTGTTAACCAGAGATAGAAGGCTTACCTTCGCGCCTTTATTCACATCACGAACATCTAAATGATTTCGACATGTATTACTTAGACGCAGACAAAAAGAAAGAGTTTTTTGCTGAGCACGGGGTAAATGACAAAGACACTGGAAATGCCGAAGCGCAGGTGGCGATGTTTTCCTACCGAATTGCTCACTTAACAGAGCATTTGAAGAAGAACCGAAAGGACTTCCACACCCAGCGGGCACTGATAAAATTGGTCGGTAAGCGACGAAAGTTGTTGGATTATCTTGCGGCCAAGGACATCGCGCGCTACCGCGCAATTGTGTCCAAACTCGGTTTACGTCGCTAATTATGGAAATTTGAAAACGAGAGAGGCAATCGGTAAAGCACCGTTGCCTTTTTCGTTTTTTTTATAGGCCTTGGCTCAAGGGAGTTCAAGGATCAAGATGCATTTACAGGAAAGATGAATTATACGGTACACAACCAAACCATTGATCTCGGCAACGGGCGCGAGATCACCCTCGAAACTGGCAAACTTGCAAAGCAAGCGCACGGCTCAGTCGTCGGACGATGCGGCGACACAATGCTGCTGGCAACGGCAGTTTCATCGCACGAAGTGCGCGATGACATGGATTTTTTACCCCTGACGGTGGATTATCGTGAGAAGTATGCGGCGGCGGGTCGATTCCCCGGCGGCTTCTTCAAGCGTGAGGCACGCCCTTCTGATACGGAAGTGCTGGTCATGCGACTCGTAGATCGGGCTCTTCGCCCCACATTTCCTTCGGATTATCACGCGGGAACCCAAGTAATGATACAACTGATGTCAGCGGACGCTGAAGTATTGCCCGACAGCTTGGCTGGTTTGGCCGCTTCTGCTTGTTTGGCTGTCAGCGATATTCCATTCGATGGCCCTATTTCGGAGGTGCGAGTTGCACGAATCGATGGTGCTTTTATCATCAACCCACACCGCACAGAGCTGGAAAGCGCGGACATGGATATGATGGTGGCAGGAAGCATGGATAGCATCGTGATGGTGGAAGGTGAGATGTCCGAGGTGAGCGAAGACGAGATGGTGGATGCCATTGAAGCAGCGCACAAGGCTATTCAAGCGCAATGCGAAGCGCAAATTGCGCTGGCGAAGAGCACAGGCCATTTTGGGGTTCAGCGCGAATATTCGCATGAGAACCACGATGAAGATTTGCGGTCACGTGTCAATGAAGCACTGACCGAGCCTTTCTATAAAGCGGCACAGGTGGGCAAATCGAAAGAAGAGCGAAAAGCTTCTTTCAAATCCATCAAAGATTCCTTTATAGAGACGCTCTCAGACGAAGAGCGAAATGAAAAGGCTTTCATGCTGCGCCAGTACATAAGTGCTGTTCAGAAAAAAGCCATCCGAGATTTGTTGCTCAATGAAGAGACTCGTTTGGATGGACGTAAGCCGACAGATATCCGCTCGATTTGGACGGAAGTTGATTATTTGCCCGGAACGCACGGCAGCTCGATATTCACCCGTGGAGAGACGCAATCGTTGACAACGCTAACGCTGGGAACCAAATTGGATGAGCAGCTCATTGATGGTGCGTTGGTGCGCAAAACGGAGAAATTCCTTTTGCATTATAACTTTCCGCCATTTTCAACTGGTGAAGAGCGGCCTTTGCGCGGCACAAGCCGTCGAGAGGTAGGACACGGTAACCTCGCGTTGCGTGCTCTCAAACCTATTTTGCCTGATGTCGAAGATTGTCCTTACACCATTCGTTTGGTGAGTGAGATTTTGGAATCAAATGGCTCATCGTCCATGGCAACCGTATGCGCTGGAACCCTCGCTTTGATGGATGGAGGGATTCCAATCAAGGCGCCCGTTTCAGGAATTGCAATGGGGCTGATCACCGATAAAGATTCGGGCAAATATGTGGTCCTTTCTGATATCCTTGGGGATGAAGATCACTTGGGAGATATGGATTTTAAAGTCACTGGAACGGAGAAAGGCATCACCGCTTGCCAAATGGATATCAAAATCAAAGGTTTGAGTTTCCAGCAATTGCGCGAAGCATTGGAGCAAGCCCGAGAAGGACGCCACCACATCCGCCGTGAAATGTTGCACAGCCTTCCCGAGCCTCGTGCTGATTACAAAGATCACGCACCACGGATTGTGGCATTGCAAGTGCCGGGTGAATCCATTGGACCAATCATCGGTCCTGGAGGAAAAATCATTCAGGAGATTCAGGCAGATACCGAGACAGTTATCAGCATTGAAGATGTCGATGGAAAGGGAATTGTAGAAATTTCAGCATCCAATAAGTCAGCAATTGAAGCTGCTGTTGCAAAAATTAAGGCCATTGCATTCCCGCCAACAGTAGAAATTGGCGAAGAATATGAAGGGAAGGTCAAGAGCATCATGCCTTACGGTGCTTTTGTTGAAGTCATCCCAGGTCAAGACGGTTTGCTCCACGTTTCTGAATTGGATTGGAAGCGTGTTGATCGCGTGGAAGACATCCTCAAAGAAGGCGAGGTCGTGAAGTTTAAAGTTGTTGGACGAGATGACAAAACGGGCAAAATCAAATTGAGCCGTAAGGTATTGTTGCCGAAGCCAGAAGGATATGTCGAGCGTCCAGAGCGATCACGTGGAGACCGCGGAGATCGTGGGCGTGACCGAGGCCCTCGAAGCGATCGCGGTCGGGACCGTGGTCCACGAGGAGATCAACAGTCTTCTTCTGACTCAGAGTAACTTTTCTGATTGTTACGAGTATAAAAGAATCGAGAACCGATAACAAAAGCACCCAATAAATGAGGCAGCTGAAAATTACAAAACAGGTTACCAACCGCGAGACTGCATCGTTGGATAAATACCTACAGGAAATTGGTCGTGTAGATTTGATAACAGCAGAGAACGAGGATAAGTTGACACGCAGGATAAAAAAGGTCGATCAAGTAGCTCTTGAGAAATTGAAAAAGGCCAACCTTCGTTTTGTGGTTTCCGTTTCGAAGCAATATCAAAATCAAGGGCTTTCTTTGCCAGATTTGATCAATGAGGGCAACCTTGGTTTGATCAAAGCAGCGCAGCGTTTCGATGAGACGCGCGGATTTAAGTTCATCTCCTATGCGGTATGGTGGATTCGTCAAAGTATTCTGCAAGCACTCGCAGAGCAAAGCCGAATTGTCCGATTGCCGTTGAATAAGATTGGCTCAATTAACAAAATCAACAAGGCATTTGCTCGTTTGGAGCAGGAGTTTGAGCGGCCTCCAACGGCTGCTGAATTGGCAGAGACATTGGATATGACACTGGATGAAGTGAAGCAAAGCATGAAGAATGCAGGGCGTCACGTTTCCATGGATGCACCTTTGAAAGATGGTGATGAGTCATCGAGCAATATGTACGATGTCATGCGAACGGGGGACACTCCATCGCCGGACACCGACTTAATGACCGAGTCTTTGCGGAAGGAAATAGAACGTTCATTGCGCACGTTGACCCCGCGTGAGGGCGATGTGATTCGCTTGTATTTCGGTTTGAACGGAGAGCATCCCATGACCCTCGAGGAGATTGGAGAGCGTTTTGATTTGACTCGGGAGCGTGTTCGTCAAATCAAGGAAAAAGCAATCCGACGGTTGAAGCACACGAGCAGAAGCCGTATTCTCAAGAGCTACTTGGGATAATAATGCCAGGGAATTATTGAATTGAAAAGCCATGCCATCCAAGAGTGATCGGCATGGCTTTTTTACTGGGGCATCGCAAGACAATTATCCGCGCCTGGTTTCGTTTTCCTCTGAAACTACTTCATCTTTGCAAACGATGCGTTTTTCCTTAAAGAAAAGCTTAAATCCAAGTTTGAGTCATCTCCCTCGATGGATGGGCTGTATCGTGGTCTTTAGCATGCTCAGCTTTATGGTTTTGGGCCCAGGGTGTGGCAAGGTGCGGTACTCAGACGATGCCAACTTGACTTTGGAATTTTCGGCAGACACCATACTTTTTGACACAGTCTTTACGACCATCGGTTCTGTGACGTTGCCTTTGAAAGTATACAATCCCAATGGGAGTGCTGTGCTCATTGACGAAATCGAAGTGCTTGAAGGACTCGATTCTCCTTTTCGCATCAATGTGGATGGGGCGGCTGGTCCCGCAGTCACGGACTGGCCATTGCTCGCCAATGATAGTTTGTGGATTTTCATTGAAGTGACCGTTGACCCAACCGAGGGGAGCACACCTTTTGTGATTGAAGACCACATTCGATTTGTCACCAATGGCAATGAGCAGTTGGTCACATTGGCGGCTTGGGGTCAGAACGCCTATTTTCATGGCGGATTGAATGACATCACGGCATTGCCTTCGTGTGATGAGACGTGGGCTGCTGATTTGCCCCACGTGATTTATGGCATTGTAGAGGTAGAGCCTGGATGCTCTTTGACTATACTTCCCGGAACTCAGGTACATGTGCACGATGGAGGTGGTCTATTGGTTTATCAGTCTACCTTGAATGTTTCAGGCCAACTGGGTCAGGAAGTAGTCTTTCAAGGCGATCGATTGGATGAAAATTATGAGGATTATGCCGGGCAGTGGGGGATAGAGTTGAATTTTGAATTCGAAACGGAATACGGAATAGAGGAAGTCACAGCGCAACGAGGTGGAATCTGGTTGTTTGGTGGTGTGGAATGCGAGATACGCCATGCGATTTTAAAAAATGGCACCATTGGTTTGCAAGTAGACACTGCGGGCACTTCCAACGCAGCGGCATTGACGATACAGAATACACAGATTTACAATATGAGTGCTATTGGTATGCTGGCGCAAGGAGCAACGATAGACGGCTATAACAATCTGTTTTACGATTGTGGTCAAACGACAGCGGCGTTCACACTAGGGGGAACTTACCGAATGGACCACTGTTCGTTTGTGAATTATTGGTCTGAAGGAGTGCGCCAGGCGCCTTCGGTGCTTATGACGGATTGGTACGAAGATGTCAATGGTCAAATCCAGCAGCGAAGTTTTGACGGAAGCTTGTTCAATAACTGTATTTTTTGGGGCAACAACCATTCACTCACCGATTTCGATGAGTTTGTCGTGAGCATGAGCAATCCTCCGGTCAATCCTATAATCCGGCATAGTGCAGTTGATGTTCAGGATGATGAGTTTCCCTTTTTGATTTTGGAAAATTGCACAGTGGACCAAGTACCTCCATTTGCATCGGTCACGTCAAGGGATTTTCACATCGATTCGAATAATGCGCTTTGGGATGGTTCTTTCGGTCAATTTTCTATTCCAGTCGATCTAGACGGAAACCCAAGAATCATCGGCAATCCCGATAAAGGTTGCTACGAACGTCAGTTTTAGGCGGGTCGAAACGAAACTTTTATAAGGCGCTTAGCGTAATGGGGCACAATGATGACCACTGGTATCCTTGATGCGCTTATGCGGCTATTCGCTCTTTTTGCCTCTGGCAGGAGTGCAAGGGAGGCAATGGTGGGTCGTCAAGCGGCGAGTCGGTACCTGCTTGGCCGGCTATCAAGGGCGGTCACAGAGGATTATCTGAAGCGATATGATGCCGCCTTAGAGAAGTTGAATCGCAAGTTGCCACCGGCTTCGGATGAAACATTATTAGCCAAGCGCAAGTCGAAATTATCGGTTAAATTATTGGTGCTTTGCAACCAATTGAAAGGTGAGCTAACTGCCAAAGATCGGTTGGTTGTTTTTATTCGATTGGCGGAATTGGCCAAGGCTACGGGTACAATTGATGATTCAGATAGCTTTTTGACTGCGTTAGGAAGTGCCCTGCATCTAGCCGAGTCAGATGCAAAGGATTTGACCCAATTTGCGAAGTTGGAGTCCCGTGATGAAGCCTTGCCATACGCGATTACAGGGGGGGCTATTTTTTCTGCTCAAGTAAGTGCAGATCACGATGAAAGGCCTCTTTTGGTTTGCCGTGTGTCGCTTGAGGGGCTGTATTTCATAAAGGATATGGATCGAGGCGATTTGCGTTTGAATGGTGTCCCCATTGCGCGGGGTTGTTGCTTGCCAATGACCCAAGGCAGCGTCATAAAAGATGCGAGTGGTCATGCACTATTCTTCAGTGATATTCTGGTTCAGGCCGCGGTCTGCACTGCGGGTCATGACCGGATTTCATTCCTCGCGGAGGACGTGGCGCATTTCTTTCGTTATCCCCATGAATCTGCCTTGAAACCGATTTCGATTGCGGCCTCTGATGGTCAATTGATTGGGATTATGGGTTCAAGCGGTTCCGGAAAATCAACGTTGCTCAATATCTTGAATGGATCGCAGGCTCCGAGTTTTGGTCGGGTCCTCCTCAACGGGCGAGACATGTATGAGGATTGCAGTTTTTCCTCAGGTCTCATCGGGCACATTGCACAGGATGATGTTTTAATCTCGGAGCTCACGGTTCAGGATAATTTGCGGTACAGCGCTGCCTTGAGTTTAGGGGATTTGGACAAGGCGGAGCTGCACGCTGCAGTTGACAATACATTGCGCAGCTTAGGGCTTTGGGAAATTCGAGATTTAAGAGTGGGCTCTGTAATGGATAAAACAATC
>CAXDQP010000077.1:0-8248 GCA_963991335.1 uncultured Flavobacteriales bacterium | reverse complement strand
GTGAAGCACAGCATTCTTAATTACCTTCACACGAATGCTGAAGCTCCCGGAGCGGTGATGGTCATGGATGGATTGTTTATGGTTGGCGTTTTCGAATGGTTAAAGACGGTCATAGATGAGGGGAAAGTCGATGAAAACGAACTTCGTTTCTTCATTGGCTATGCAGGATGGACTCCCGGTCAACTGGAGTCAGAAATCAAAAGCCACTCCTGGTTTGTGACCGAAACGACCATTGAAAATATTATGGATACGAGGGTTGAAGAAGAAACGCTCTGGAAGCAGTTGATCGAAGATATGGGGGCTGGTTTCGGCCATATAGCAAATGCCCCGTCCGATCCCTCTCTGAATTGATCGTTCTTACAGAGTTAAGCTCAGGCCTCTAAACGAATGGAGTAGCCAGCGTGGTTGCGGATGTTCAACACTGATCCATCTTCGAAAATAAAATACTGGCCTTTGATTCCTACAAGTTTCCCTTGAATCGACGGAATCTTGTCCAGCCGGATACTTTTGACTTTTTCAGGATACGAAACCACAGGGTAGTGAAATACCAGTGGCTCGCTGTCTTCGTCAAAGAAACTCTCATAACCTTCTCCAAGCGAATCAAAGCAGCGCTCCCTCCATTCGGTAAGCTCCTCCAAATCGGGTTCGACGCATTGCAGCATTTTGCGATAGTTGGTTTTGTCAATCATGATCGATTTCAAGAGAACCTCCAATTCACCCGCCAATTGTCGGTAAGGAACATTGGCGACGACAATAGCCCCAACGGCACCTTGATCGTGCCAACGGTATGGACGATTGGTTGCGCGTGTTACACCAACCTTGAATCCACTTGTCTGACTTACATAAACACAATGCGGCTGGTTGTGGTGGACCTGCTCCCACTGAAAGTCACGCAAAGCTATTCCTTCGTGTATTCGGCTCAATTCTGGACGCAAGACACTTTCTACTGCGCTTGGCGCATTGAGCCATGCATTGTAACTCATGCCGTCGCCATAAGCCTTCTTGATGGTTTTCCCTGTAACCGTGCAATGAATTGCATTTTGGAAAACAATCGAAATCTCCCTTCCTACGAGACGATTCAGCTCCACGGGCTCTATTGGTTCCAACCCGTTCGCACCCTCCAAGGAGTAGCCCACAGAATCCGACGAAACTATCGGGCTTTTCGTCTTCATTTTCCGCAAATTACCTACCCATTCCATGCGTTAAAATTAGCGCATAACCAAGCACAGGATGGTATGGAAAGCGGAAATATCATCGAAAAATCGTATATTGCGTTTACGAATAAATTCACACGCATGAAAAACATTTTACTCATGGTCGGGCTGGCGTTTAGCTTATCAGCCGTTTCACAAACCCTTTACGAAGAAGGATTTGAAGGTTTCGCTGGAGGAGACTACATCTCTTCGAGCAACGTTTGGATTACATGGAGTGGCTCAGGTGACGGGACTGCTGAAGACGCACAAGTTTCAACGGACCAAGCATACGAAGGCGTTAATTCATTGCATTTGTATGCGAATGCCGCGGCAGGTGGCCCCATGGACGTCGTCTTAACTGCTGGTTTGGACGGAGGCGTGTATGAAGCTTCATTTTGGATGTACATTCCTGAAGGCTCTTCTGGCTACTACAATGTCCAAGAAGATGTTGCTCCTGGTGTAGGATGGGCATTTGATGTCGTATTCGCTTTTTCGGGTGACTTCCAAGTTACAGCTGATATGGCCACGACTGGTTCTGGATCTTTCCCTCTCGATCAGTGGTTCGAAGTGCATCACTTGATTGACATGGACAACGACGTAATCACCCTGACCATTGATGGTGTGGCCCTAGACGCATTCCCTTTTGATTCACCATTTGGCGGGATAAACTTCTTCGGGTACGGTGATGGCCAGACAGTAGGCAACTACTACGTAGACGCAATCAATTTGTCTGCTTCTACCCCATCTTCCATTGTCTCTTTGGATAATGATCTGGAATTCACTTTCGGTCCCAACCCAGCAATCAACTACATCAATGTTCAAGGACAACCGAATGACGCTTGGATGCGTATCATTGCCCTGAATGGACAATTGGTTTTGGAAGGACAGTTGAACAATTTGTCCAAAGGAGAAACAATCGAGTTGAACCTCGAAGATGGAATCTACTTCCTAGAATTAACGTCGGGCCAAGAACGCTCAACACAACGATTAGTAGTCAGCCACTGATTATAAAATCGCATTCGAAATTAAAAAGGTCCGCACAGCGGGCCTTTTTTTGTGTCCGGATTTTCACATTCGGCATGTTTCTTGTCCCCTAGATTTTGTGAACACTTAACCTCAATTCAGTTTGCGTGAATCCCACCTCCACATATTTTTGACACAGAACATGAAACACCCGTACACCATGAATAAGCTTGTCTTTCGCACCGTCGTCACGTTCGCTTCTATTGCCCTGCTCATTGCGCCAACAAATGTGAATGCTCAATCTCCTGATTACGTCATAGATGTCACCGTTGAAGGGCTCTCCAATGACACGGTTTACCTCGCTCATTATTATGGCAATAAACTGTATTATGCGGATACAGCGGTGACCAGCGCATCAGGTCGAGTCGTATTTCCAGGTCGGCCATACGAGAAGTGCGGGAAGCATGCCATCGTGATGCCCGGGCCGAAATACTTTGAATTCTTGGCAGTGACGGAAAACATTGTGCTCAAAACCAAAGCGAGTGATCCGACCCGCTTTGTCGAAGTCACGGAAAGTGATGAGAATAAAGTCTTTTATGATTATCTCGGTTTTATTCAAGCAAGGAGAAAACTCGCAGGACCACACGAAGCGGTACTGGCCGATTCTACTGCAGCAGCAGAGGAAGTTTCAGTAGCAAGGAAATTCCTAACGGATTTGGGAGGAGAAGTGTCGAATGAGCAGCAGCGGATCCTGAAAACTTATCCAGATAAATTATTTGCTAAGTACCTCAACATGATCATCGAGCCCGAGATCCCGGAGGTACCAGCGCAAATAGCAAACAAACAGGAACTGCAATACCGTTGGTACCGTGATCACTACTGGGATCGGGTCGACTTTCAAGACCCCCGTCTTGTGCAAGACGGCGGCTTACATCAAAATTTGGAAATGTATTGGACGCGCGTTTTGCCGCAAATGCCTGACTCGATGCTGGTGGAGGCCGATCGATTGATAGCGAAAACGGAAGGCAATGATGAAATGTTCAAGTTCATCACGCATTTCGTCACCTTTAATTCTGAATCTTCGCAGGTCATGTGCATGGATAAGGTGTTCGTCCACATGATCGACACTTATTATGCCACGGGGAAGGCTACTTGGTTGAAGCAGGAACAACTTGAGAAAGTCATGGGTCGAGCCGACGAGTTGCGTGACAGCCAATGCGGCAATCGTATTCCAAACATCATATTGCCAGGACTTGATCAAAGCGATTGGGTTTCGTTGTACGACGTGAAATCAAAATACACGGCGGTCATCATATGGGAAAGCACTTGTGGACATTGCAAGAAAGAACTTCCAAAATACCGTGACATATACGCTGACTGGAAGGAAAAGGGCCTTGAAATATTTGCAATTGGGAACGACTTCGATCCAGAACCCTGGATCGATTATGTCACAGAGAAAGGCTATGATGACTGGATCAACGTCAGTGACAATCCGCTCGTTAATGAACAGGACAGTGCGTCCGTTTTGATTTACAATGGAACGACTACATTGAAGAGCCTCAACTTTCGGACAACTTTTGACGTATTCGCCACCCCCAAGGTTTTCCTCTTGGATGAAGACAAACGCATTTTAGCAAAGCAAATTGGAGCTGACCAGATGTTGGATATCCTGGGCAGGTTGGAAGCCGTGGAATGACCTCGATTCATGCATCTGCCCGTACTTCTCACCCTCTCCCCTTAGTGCGCTGCAATTCTTTGAGCTCGTTTCTTGCCGAGAATAAATGGGTTCAAGTATAGCTTGCGTATCAATCTCAGAACACGGGATCACTTTCAGCTTTTGTTTGACCTACGGTCATCAATGAAAAAGGCCCGCCCAATTGAATGGGCGGGCCTTTTCATTATGTTTTTTTTCTAATCAATCAGCACATGGCAAACCGAACGAACTCAAGAGAATCAACAAGTCAGAGGTTCCAACGATGTTGTCTAAATTCAAATCACCAAGGCACGCTGGAGAGTAGTCACATGTTCCGTCATCATTGACGGCGTCAGCGTCATAGCTCGTCGCGTTAGGATTGGTGCAACCTTCAGCTTGGCTTGCGTCAGCCACGATTAGTTGCCCTGCTTCGATGGCATTGCCGCAGATGTCTGTTGCCACATACAAACGCGTTACGCTGTAGCGTCCGTCAGCCAATCGTCCAGGATAGTCAGTGAATGTGGTGCCTTCCATTCCAGTGTCGTCCGAAACGGATGTGAGGAAGTCAGTAGAGGCCCAATCCGCAAGATTGGCACCAGACTCCACCATGCCGTTCATTGCAATGACCGGCGCATTGAATTCACCAATGCAACCTGCAGCTTCGTCAAAGTCACAATTTCCGTCACCATCGCTATCTGTGCAGATCGTCTGATCGCAATCGTCCCAACCGATAGGGATATAAGTGCAGGTAATGTTGTTGCTTAAAGTTGCCGTCTCGTCATAATTACAAGCGGACTCGATGGTGCAACCAGCGCAAGAGACAAATTCACATGAACCGTCATTTTCGGTAGCTAGATTGTTATAGTTACACGCAGAATCGATGTCGCATCCGAAAACCTCCAATGGATCACAAACACCATCCTCATCTTCATCGACCAAACATGCTCCACTGCAATCGACATATTCACTTGCGGGATAAGTGCAAGAGCTATCCATGTCGGTAGCTGAAGCATTGTAATTACAAGCGCCAGAGTCCATGCAGCCAGGAATCTCGTCTTCATCGCATGTGCCATCGTTGTCGGTGTCATTTAGACAGTTACCGCCGCAGTCAAAGTGGTCAGCGCCAAACAAATCTTCTGGGTATTGGCATTGTGATGGAACACTTGTCGTGGCTTCATCATCATAGTTGCAGGCTACCGGGTCCATACAACCCTCACATGAAGTGAAGTCGCATCCGACGTTTTCTGTTGCTGTAGCGTCGTAGTTGCAAGCAATAGAATTCATACAACCAAAGATTTCTTCAGCGTCGCAAGTTCCATCATTGTCAGTGTCAACGCCTGTGCCTCCACAATCACCGCAAGCATCTGTGTAGAGGCAAGAGCTGTCATCTTCTGTGGCAGCTGCGCTGTAGTTGCAGGCATTTACGTCTGTACATCCGTCAACTTCATTCGCATCACACGTGCCGTCATCGTCTGTGTCTCCATCCACGACAAACCCTGTTCCATCTGTTGCTCCTGAACAAGTGTCGCACGCATCCACTGGATAAACACAAGAAATAGGCTCATTCAATGTAACGGAGGCGTCATAATTACAAGAACCAACTTCATTACAACCGACACACGAAGTCACTTCACATGACCCGTCTTCGTTGTTGGCAGTAGCATCGTAGTTGCAAGCTCCTACTGTCGTACAGCCCGTAACGATACAACTTCCATTATCAACCGTTGTTCCAGTGTCGTAATTGTCCGCCAATGGATTCGTACAACCAATACATGTGAAATCGCATGAGCTTGGGTCAGGAGAAGTTACTTGATCATCATAGTTGCATGCCTCTTCGTTCATACATCCTACGCATGATGTGTACTCACAATCACCTTCCTCACCGAAATTACAAGCCCAGGGAAAATTACATGTCGTAACCATGCCAAAGGGCACAGGACTCCCACCGATGGCGTCACCTGGGCATGGATTGGCACAAGCACTCGGGTCTGAGGTTTCATAATCTCCATAATTGCATCCCCAACTATCTGTGCAGTTTCCTTCAGCATCAAAGTTGAAGCACATTTCACAACCAGCACCAGCAAGGGTGCCTGCGCAAGCAGACTCGTCGGAAACATTGGCAAAAACGTCGTAGTTCAGGTCTAGAGGATTTGTACATCCCGATACTTCAGCATTGTCACAAATGCTATTGTTGTTTGCATCACCTGAAACAACTGTTCCCGTTCCGTCTGTTTCGCCACTGCAGGAATCACAGCCAGTGGCGTAAATGCAAGTATTCTGACTGATCGTTGCACCAGCATCATAATTGCATGCTGAGTCGACTGTGCAACCAGCGCAAGAAAGGCTCTCACACGCATCATTCGCTGCGTCCGCGTAATTACATGCAGATGTGTCAATGCAATTGTCTTCGGTGTCACACATGCCATCGCCATCGGTATCCGCAGTGCATGATCCGCCGCAAACCCCAAGGACGTCGTCAAACTGGCAGGTGCCAGCATCGGTAGCATTAGCAACATAATTACAAGCAGTGTTGTCTTGGCAACCCACAATTTCAGCACTGTTGCAAATTCCATCATCATCAGTGTCTCCATCAACTACCGTACCCGTTCCATCTGTTTCACCCGAGCATGAATCACAAGACTCAGTCGCAAAAACACAAAGGCTAGTGCTGTGGATCAGTCCAGCTCCACTGTTGTAGTTGCACGCGTCTTCATTTAAGCATGCTCCACAAGATGTGTATTCGCATGACCCGTTATCTGTATTTGCTGAAGCACCACTGTAGTTGCATGCTGCGCTATCCGTGCAACCTTGAACAATGGCCACACAACTTCCATTCACATTAACAAAGCCAGCAAGGCAATCCCCATTGCAATCCGCATTTGATGCCGCATAAGTGCACAAAGAGTTGTCTGCATTTGTTGTTGCAGTATCATCATAATTGCATGCGCTAGCGTCTTTACAGCCCGTCACTTCTGCTTCATCACAAACACCGTCCGAGTCAGAATCATTAACGCAATCTCCTGCGCAATCGAAATAAGTCTCTCCGTACAAATCGATTGGGTACGTGCAGCTTTCAGCATCTTCAATTGTCGCTTCGCTGTTGTAATTGCAAGCCTCTTCAACGGTACAGCCTGAGCAGGATGTGTAATCACATCCACCATCCGTAGTTGCGGCACAATTGAAATTACAGGCCGCCTTGTTTTGACAGCCAGTTACTTCATTGTCATCATAAACACCATTGCCATTCGCATCTGCCACTGCATCTCCTCCTGGAGTGGTTTCTGATTGAACGTAGACGGTAATCTCATTCCAAAGTTTGCGGTTACCACAGTTATCTTTGATTTCGATCGCAAAGGTGTAATAGCCTTCCGCGTTGGCATCGAAAGGTGTGTCTGTATTATTCAAAGCATCAATCGAAGCATAAGCTAAGTTTGTGTTGATTCCAAAGGCCGAAACATTGGATGACGAAGTCAGGATATTGTTATCCAACTCATCTCCTATATTAATGGCCAATAAATTCTCTTCAACGTATCCAAAGCATGGATCGAAGTCGAGATGCACAATTACGTCAACACTGTCAAATGCTCCAACGTTCAAACCAGCGTATGCGAGAACATTCCACTTCGCAAAGGGCCCAGCACCTGCCACTCCATTTTGCGAGTCCGGACTAAAACCTGGCTCGACAAAATACGCATTGCCCGAGGCAGCAGTATTGTCGTTCGGAGCCGTTGTGTTTCGCAACTTGACACCGAGGAAAGTTGTGATATCACTATTGCTTTGAATGCAAAGATTTTCGTCTGTCACACCTGTGCCAAGACTAAAATTGGCCGTATTCAAGCCATCCAAAAAACCTTCGGATGGGAATAGGTCCGCTTGCGTGAGTTGTGTTCCAAATCCAGAATAAGAGACTGGAGATGGTTCGGAGCAAAGCTGCGCTGAGAGCGCTATAGGCATTGCTAAAAGGAGGGATAGGAGAACTCGCATGAAGTGAAAATAAGTAATTCAACTATAAAGGTACGAAAAAATATTCGACGAACTAAAATAATTTGTTGTTCAAGTGAAATAAATCTTCTTTCTAGATTCATTTCTACGAATGAAAATTATTAAAGTTGCGTTGTTTTTTCAAAATAATCCAACGAACCTTGCTGTTTTCCAGAGCTTTGCAATTCGGAGGCTTCTATAGCTTACCTTTGGTCCATTAAGTTTATTTATTGTGAATATTTTTGTAGGAAATCTAGCTTGGGGCGTCGACGACGTAGCCTTGCAAGAAGCGTTCGAAGCTCACGGAGAAGTCGAGCGCGCGAAAGTCATCCATGACCGCGAAACCGGAAGGAGCCGTGGTTTTGGCTGTCTCTTATACACATCTCCGAGCCCACGAGACCAGAGAGGAGAGCGTATG
>CAXDQP010000076.1:0-8379 GCA_963991335.1 uncultured Flavobacteriales bacterium | reverse complement strand
CCCGGTGGAGAGGGTGGTCACATTGGAAGGGCTCAAAGCCGCATGGACCCCCGACACCAAAGTAATAATGCCCGTGGATCTTGCCGGCTGGCCTGTAGACTATGAAGCCATTGCAACCTGGCTTTCAAGCGAAGAAATTTCCAAAGCCTTCCAACCCACCACCGAAATCCAACAACAACTGGGGCGGCCGCTGTTTCTAGCGGATGCGGCTCACTCGCTGGGTGGAACGTTTGCTGGCGTTCCCATCGGACAGCAGGCAGACATCACAGGTTTCAGTTTCCATGCCGTCAAAAACTTAACGACAGCAGAAGGAGGAGCACTCACTTTTGCTTTGCCATCGAGTTTTGATTCCGATGAAATAATCCAATGGTTTCGCACCATGGCTTTGCACGGACAATCCAAGAGTGCCTTGGAGAAAACCACTTCAGGGCAATGGACGTATGACGTTGTCAACGCTGGCTACAAATGCAACATGACCGATATCCAGGCGGCACTGGGCAGAGCACAACTGAAAAAATACCCCGACCAACTTCGGAAGCGAAAAGAATATGCAATGGCTTACCACGAGGCATTCGAGCGAAACGCATGGTACATCGCGCCGAACTTCAGCGATGCAAAGCGTGAATCTTCCTACCACCTCTTCACCATGCGCATTGCAGGATTCAATCGAGCGCAACGGGATGATTTGATGGCACACCTGAAAAAAAATGGCATTGCAAGCAATGTACATTTCATGCCTCTTCCCCTCCTAACATTGCACAAAAATCGCGGAGAAGACATCGCGGATTATCCCAACAGTGCAACGGCCTTTGAAGGGCTCATCAGTTTGCCCCTGCATCTGAACATGGACGTCGACGACATCCGCTACATCCACGCAACTTGCGCGGCATACATCGACAAGGCGCTGCGACATGGCTAAACGTGCATTCGACGTATTGAGTTCATTGCTGGCGCTTATCGTTTTGTCGCCCCTGCTCTTCGCCATCGGTATGATTGTTCGCAGCGAAAGCGAAGGCGGTGCTTTCTTTCGCCAAATCCGCGTAGGCAAAAACAGGAAACCCTTTACGCTTTTGAAATTTCGTTCCATGCATGTGGATGCTGCAGGGCCCTTGATCACGGTCGGTGAAAAAGATGCAAGAATCACCACCTCTGGGCAATGGTTGCGCCGCACAAAGTTGGACGAATTGCCCCAACTTTGGAATGTGCTGAAAGGAGATATGAGTGTTGTGGGTCCTCGACCTGAAGTCCCTAAGTATGTGGAACTCTACGACGAAGAAATGCTCCTTGCATTGGCGGTTCGACCCGGGTTAACGGATCCCGCAAGCATCGATGCTTTTGACGAAGGAGAGGAACTTGCTTCATCCAATGAGCCCGAAGCGCATTACCGAAATGTGATTCTTCCACGCAAAGTGCGGGCGCAGGTGGCCTACGCGCGTCGGTCCAATTTATTCTCGGATGGGAGGATAATCGCCCGAACGCTGCTCCGAATTCTCAAACGCTGAGAGAAGAGGCTCGAAGAGAGAAAGGAACCGATTCGATCGTTCTTCCCCGCTCGACTCTCGGGTAGCAAACGCCACATTCCGAACGAGCCGTTGAATGATTTCGATGGGGTGCGAAGGACGCCAGTGCTGCACCGATTCGCCTTCTCCTGCCTCCACCAAAAACTCTGAAACCTCATCAACTCCGATGACAGAACCTTGGCTATACGGATTGATATAAAACAATATTCCCGATTGGCCCTTGTGCGCTTCCGGTTCATTGACATGGGCCACATCGCAGTATGCCAAGATGAAGTGGTTGGGCAAATTCACCCCTCGGAGCGGTATATCAAGGGCTCGCGCCACTGCTAGATAGAGCACACCCAAACCAATGGGATTCCCCTTCTTCTGTTCCAAGACACCACTCGGCAATGCTTCCATCGGCACGTGTGGCAGCCGTCGAGCGCTCTCCATGGAGCGCAAACTGAAAAAGACATGATTGAGAATGCGCACTTGTTCCAGCGCTGTTTGCTCCTCATTCATCTCCAACCAAACTTCCTTTTTCAACGCTTCAAACCGATCCATGGATTCCGCCACATTCCATGTAGGGTCCAATGCAGAATGCACCAATTGCACGCCCTGCCACAAATCCGTTCCTCCGAGATCCATCCAAGCCGCCAAGGCCTCTTTCACATCGGTTTGTTGAAGTCCTTCCTTGAGCAACGCAAGCCGGCCTTTGATGAGTCCATCCTGTTGCTGAGAGGATTCCGCTGATTCTACGAATGGCAGAACTTCTTTTCCTTTGGATAGAAGGCGTTCGCGAACATGTGTATATACGGTTTCATCAGGATCATCCATCAGAGCCAACAACGCGTGAATTTCAGAAATGCTCATATCAATCTGCTCATCGGAGGTGTGATTTCCGCTCCTTGGGTCCCAAATCTAGTCGCTGATCTTCCTGCTATGCGACGTTCAAAAATCACTTTTCCAATTGTCGATGTGGAATGCATGGGGATGAATTTCCGTATCTTTAAGAATTGAGCACAGCCAAAATCAACTTTATGGCGCGTGTGAATCCAGCCGGTCTAGACCAGAATGGCTTTTTTTTCGCAATTTGGTCCACGATGCTGTTCTTGATTCTCATTTGGGGAGTATTCTGGATCAACGAAGTGTATGCACTCAATTTGCGACGATTTGGAAACCACCCTGGCAAATGGCAGGACTGGTCCGGGCTCTTCACATTCCCATTTTTGCATGGGGACCTCGAGCATTTGTGGAACAATACCGCTACATTTTTCACGCTCAATGGAATGCTATTCTACTTCTACCGATCCATTGCCTTGCGTGTTTGGACATTGCTCTTTGTAAGCTCAGGGCTCGGTCTTTGGCTCTTCGCATCAGGCGGGAACCACATCGGTGCAAGCGGCCTTATCTATGCGCTGGCTGCTTTTCTTTTCGTTTCAGGGGTCATTCGAGATTCCAAATTGCTCTTGCGCATTTCACTTGTGGTTGCATTTCTCTACGGAGGAATGGTTTGGTGGATGCTTCCAATCGATGGCCATATTTCTTGGGAGGGTCACCTATCAGGAGCCATCAGCGGATTGATCATAGCTCTGCTCTTTCGACACTCAGGCCCTTTGCCCGATTTGCCCATTTTTGGTGATGAAGATCCCACCGAACCCTTGCCGGAATGGTGGGCATTGGCTCACCCCGATCATCCGGATGTGGTGGCCATGCGCAAAACCGAGGAAACATTAGAAAACCTGAGCACACACGCCACGTCAGGAGATTCTCCACGAGTGGTTTACCACATCCAAAAAAAAGAGATTAGCCCAGAAGCTTCGGGCAAAGCGAAGCGAGCGATTAGGCGTTCAACATGACTGGCATCACCAGCATCAAGACATCTTCTCCTGCTTCCTCCGGCTCTGAAGGCTTGATGATTCCGGCGCGGTTTGGCGCAGACATTTCCAAAGAAACCTCTGCGCTCGAGAGGTTATTGAGCATGTCCATTAAAAACCTGCTGTTGAAACCAATTTCCATGTCTTCACCCGAATAACTGCAATTCAATCGCTCATTGGCCTCATTCGCAAAATCCAAGTCTTCGGCACTCACATGCAACTCGCTTCCTGCAAGTTTCAAACGAACCTGATGGGTCGTTTTATTCGCGAAAATGGAAACCCGTCGAATGGCTTGGAGAAAGCTTTGCCGATTGATGACCATCCGGTTGGGATTTTCTTTCGGAATCACCGCTTCGTAATTGGGGTATTTTCCTTCAATCAAACGGCAAACTATTGTGACATCCTCAAACTCAAAGCGTGCATTGGAGTCGGTGTATGTCATTGTTACTTTTTCCGCGTGCGAAGCCGCATTTTTCAACAGGTTCAACGGCTTTTTTGGAACAATAAATTGCGCTCCAGCAGAAGCCTGAACGTCGGTACGAGCATACCGCACCAAGCGATGCGCATCCGTCGCCACAAATCGAACACTGTCCGGGTAAAACTCGAAGTAAATGCCCGACATCACGGGACGTAAATCATCATTTCCTGCCGCAAAAAGCGTGCGGTTGATTGCCGTGATCAGTGTATTTGCCTCAACACTCATGGCAGCGCCATCCTCCAATGCTGGCGCTTGCGGAAATTCGTCACCATTCGCTCCAGTCAATTTGTACTTGCCTGCATCACTGGTCAATTCAATCGCCATGGTGGCGGCATCTACTTTGAATGTCAAGGGAATATCTGGAAATGCCTTGAGAATGTCGAGCAACATTTTGGCGGGCACCGCAATCGACCCCGTATCCTCGGTCTTCACTTCCAATCTCGTGGTCATTGTGGTTTCCAGATCACTCGCGGAAATCACCGCAACACCCGGGCCCAACTGAAAGAGAAAATTATCCAATATGGGCAGCGTATTGCTACTATTTAACACTCCGCTCAGGGAAGACAAGTGGCGCAGCAATTGACTGCTTGATACGATAAAATGCATGGATTCTATTTGTCCTTCAAAGATGCTCCAACATCTCGTTTTTTGGCAACATCTGTTCTTGATTATTTTTCCACACTCGATGAACCGTTTTTGGTGGTTCTTCAACAAAATCAGCTAAATTGGTTCCATGAAAATCGCTAGCTCCAACGCCTTTTTGGCCATTGCCTTCGCCCTCACCGCTTCCTATGGATTCGGACAATCGGAAGCGATTCAGCCAAACTTTCTCGACGTCCATATCGATCAAAGCACGTCACGCACCGAATTGTCTCAAATCCAACAGGAGATGCAGGCCTACAACATTGGGTTTCGTTACGACCTCATCGAATGGAATGAAGGCAAACTCGAGAGCATCCGGTTTGCCGTGCGCTTGCCGGATGGAACCATGCGGCGCAATGTGTACGAAGCTATGGACGCAGAAACAGACATCTGGATTCGGCTCGAAGGCAGCGGAGAAGAACGCATTTTCTGCGCAGGCTCAGCTTGCGGCGAGTAATCCGGCACCCCGGCCCTCAGCGCCAATCAAAAACGAGCCACCGCAGCCAAAACTTGATCAACGCCAATGCCTGTGCCACATTGAAAATGTTCCAGGGGACAGGCGCTTTTGCCATGCATTCCACAAGGCCTGCAGACGAGCTCCTCCTTTTTCTCAACCACAACGGAAAGACGGGACAGCGGACCGAAGCCAAATGAAGGCACGGTAGAGCAGAAAATTGCCACGGTTGGAGCATTGACCGCGCTCGCCATATGCATGGGACCGCTATCATTGGTCACCACCCAACGTGCTGCCTTCATCCAAGCCGCAGATTCGAGCAAGGACAAATCGGTTCGAATTTCCAAACGATTGTGGCTGCTTTGGCGCTCAATTTCACGCAACTCGTCCAAGTCTGCGGGGCCACCAATCAAAACAATCCGTCGATCCGGTGATTGAATTGCTTCGGCATCCAACCAGGCAACCCAACGGTTTAATGGCCATTTCTTGGTCGCCCATTGACTCGATGGAGCTGCAATTCCAAACTCCCCTTCTTCCCTGCTGACCTCCACTTTATCGGCGGGATATAATTTGGGGTTTCTTGGAGTATCCGATTCGACCCAAGGAGCAATCAACCGGTGGTTGCGTTCAATTTCATGTTCGCCATTGCCCCAAGCGTGCTCTTCGGCATGTGCAAACAACCACGACATTGGATGCGCTGAAAAACCCGAACACATTTGGGCGCCAGAAAGCAACGCCAAAATCCCAGAGGAAGCATGTCGGTGCGGCGTGACCAGAACGTCGAAACCAATGCCCCTGAGCTCAAGGCCCAACGCCACCAGATTTCGGTAACGTGCGAAAGGATTTTTCGCCTTCTGCCACACGTGCAGTCCTTTCAAAAAGGGATGGCCTTGAAACAAGCTTTTGTTTCCTGAACGCACCACCAAATGCAAGTGGTCCTTCGGATGGGCCGCATGCCACGATTCGATCATGGCGGTGGCCAAAATAGCGTCGCCGATGAAGGCGGTCTGAACGAAAAGCACGTTGCGGGGAATTCCCATGCTGCGAAGATACGCGGTGTTCTCTGTGCGCCGTAAATTGCGGCATGAGCCGATGGATTGGAATTGATTTTGGAGTGGTGCGCACGGGACTCGCGTTCACAGATGCCGCCGGGCTCATGGCATTTCCCGATCAAACGGTTCCGACAAACACCCTGATGACAAAGTTGGAAAACTTAGTGAATGCCAAGCCGTGTGCCGGTTTCGTGCTGGGCCTTCCCAATGCTTGGGCAATGAATAAACAGGGCGGCGCTACCACACACAGCACCGGTCCTATTCTTGAATTCCAGCAGCAACTTCGGAAAAAATGGCCCGGACTGCCCGTGCATTTGGTCGATGAGACAAATACAAGCAACGAGGCGGTTCAAGCTTCCATTGCGGGCGGGATGAAAAAGAAGAAGCGCAGGGAAAAGGGGTCGCGCGATTCGGTTGCCGCCGCACTCATTCTGCAGCGATTCTTAGCCCAAAAAGGATCCGAACGCCCAAGCTGAATCAGTCTTTCCTCGACTGAAAAACCTCAATTTCAGCATTGGCTTTGACCAAGTTGCTGAACGTTCCTTGATAACGGGTAGCGCGTACAATGTGATTGTCGATCCAATGGTAATTGCCTCCACGGGGTTTGCCCATTAACAACCCATGGTACAAGAATCCGTGCTTGTCCAACCATGCCTCCGTCACCGCTCGATGCTCCTCAGTTCTTGATGTGAAAAACGTAATGACATGTCCTTCTGCGTGCCATTGATTGAGGGTCTCCAAAGCGTCTGGAAATGGCTCGCAAGTCGCCATCCGCTCCGGCTCCTCATTGGGAACATCATCCGTAATCGTCCCATCAATGTCAACCATGTAATTCTTGATGTCAGATGGAAGCTGGGGCGAGGCTTCGAGGCCTGCCTCGTCTTTTACTGCTTCCAGTTTTACGTTTGACTCGTTTGGTCGTCCCATGGAAGCTCCTGGCTTGTCGTTCATGGCTCAAAAATAGTTCTAGCTCCCGACTCTCGCAATCTTTCTAAGGCTCACCGAAAGACCATAAATTGAGGTTCATCCACTTCTTCAAGTGATTCAAGCCACTGTTGCGCAAAATCAGACCAATTTCCGATGGCACTGCAAAGCGCCATCGCGCTGAGTACGCGCTCCTGTGGCGCACCACGTGGGCTGATCCACTGATCGAAGATCGCTGAGATGTTTGCGGCTTCCTCATGCTGCTGCTGCTTGATGATTTTCCGCCATTTCTTCTTTACCCCCTTGAGCTCCTTCTCCATTTTTGCTAAAGTGGCCCGAGTGGTGGGCAAGGCAGACTCGTGAATGCCTTTTGCATGATTTTCCAATGCCTTGGACCAACGGTCAAACGGCACTTGAATATCCCCTTGGAGCTGCAAGATCTGATCCGCCCATTCATTAGCAGCGTCTTCCCCTCGCCATCCCATCATCGTTGGATTCCAGTCCAGCTTCTCACAAACTTGCGAAGCCTCAGCATTCAAAATCAACGCCCCATCCCGGACCAACAATGCAGGTTGATGGACCTCGTGATGCTCAAAGGCATCGGCCAGCAACAACCAGTAGCTGACTTCCGCAGGACCGCCTACAAAAGCTACACTTTCTAATAAAAACTCTTGGTACAGCGGACGAAGCGCCACATTCGGCGAATGCTGTTCGGGGCTTAATGTTTGCCATGCATCTGCCCCGTGTGTTTCCTGCCAGCGATCAGCACGTTGCCTCGACCCGTTATCTGTTAGAACAAATAAGTTATTATCTCGTGGTTGGATTTGGGGCGCTCCAAACAAACTTTCGAATTTTACTGCAGCCTCCTTCACGAATGGAGCAACTCCTTTGCCTTCCCATTCGGCGCGCCAGAGGTGCATCGCCATGGATTTTAATTCTGCAGCATTCCCATCAATGACCAAAACCTCCAAATCACCGAACCATTCAACCACCCATTTTCGAATGCGGTCCGCCAGGGGCATGGGACCGGGATGCCATTCAGCATTGTCAATGTGGTTTGCCCTCGCCCAATTGTGCCAGGAACGCTCGGCATCCGCCGTCCAGACCAACTCGCCCACAGGACCTCTTTTTTCAACGCCTTCTGGGTTCCATTCAAAAGATTGGCCACCGGGGCCATGTGTCGCCTTGATTTCCTCAAAATCGTGGTCTTCGGAAGCCAGCCAAAAAACAGCAACCGCCGGTTGCCCTTCCGCTGTAATTCGTCGCGCCCAGCGAATGGCGGAAAGGATTTTGTAATGGAAATACGCCGGTCCACCCCCAGCTTGTAATTGGTGTCCCGCAGTCACCACATGCGCCCCTTGCTCGAACGTCTCGAGTGCGGCGGACATGGGTACATTGCCCCGAATGTATTGCTGACACAAAACCTCCGCAATCTTTTTCCGACGACCGAGAT
>CAXDQP010000075.1:0-8438 GCA_963991335.1 uncultured Flavobacteriales bacterium | reverse complement strand
CTTCAGGAAGGGGTCCGTCCCAATTGCCATGAACGTGACGTACCGGTGTGGTCCACTCCAACGTGTTCGACATCCATGGATTTTGCACAGACTTCTGACCGTAGAAGATGCTGTAGAAGAAGTTGAAGAGGAAGAACAGTTGTCCTATCGCTCCAACGATTGCAAAAGTCGAAATGAGCGGCTGCAGATCCATTACGCTGCCCAAGAAATCAAAATTACTGTACTCGTAGTAACGCCGTGGCGCACCAGCAATTCCGACAAAGTGCATCGGGAAAAACACCCCGTACCCGCAGACGATGGTCACCCAAAAGTGCGCAAAGCCCAACTTGGTGTTCATCATTCGTCCAAACATCTTTGGAAACCAGTGGTAAATGCCGGCGAGCATGCCAAAAATCGCAGACATACCCATAACGATGTGGAAGTGGGCGACTACGAAATAAGTGTCGTGAACGTTCACGTCCAACGCTGAGTCTGCCAAAATAATACCGGTCAAACCACCTGTGACAAACGTGCTCACCAGACCGATACTAAATAGCATCGCAGGCGTAAAACGAATGTTGCCTTGCCACAATGTAGTGATGTAGTTGAAGGCTTTCACAGCGGATGGAATCGCAATCAACAATGTGGTGAAGACGAATACGGATCCCAAGAACGGATTCATTCCCGTCACGAACATATGGTGACCCCAGACAATGAACGACAAAAATCCAATGCCAAGAAGCGAACCGACCATGGCTTTGTAACCAAAGATGGGTTTGCGGGCGTTCGTGGCAATGACTTCGGAACTGATGCCCAACGCCGGCAACAGAACGATATACACTTCCGGGTGACCCAAGAACCAGAACAAGTGCTGGTACAAAATGGGGCTTCCCCCCGTTACGTCCAAGGCTTCACCACCGATGAAAATGTCTGAGAGGTAGAACGCCGTTCCCATCGTTCGGTCCATCAGAAGCAAAACCACGGCAGAAACCAATACAGGGAAACTCAAGACTCCGAGAATCGCCGTGACCATAAACGCCCAAATGGTGAGCGGCAGACGGGTCATTGACATGCCTTTCGTCCGCAAATTGATAATCGTTACCACGTAGTTCAACCCTCCAAGCAGAGAACTCACGACGAAAAGAACCATGGAAATGAGCCACAAGGTCATTCCCATACCCGACCCTGGCATCGCCTGCGGCAATGCAGACAAGGGAGGATATACCGTCCAACCGCCCGAGGCGGCACCACCTTCGGAAAACAAAGACAGAATCATGATGACACTCGAGAAGAAGAAGAACCAGTAGCTCAACATGTTCAAGAAACCCGATGCCATGTCACGGGCGCCGATCTGAAGCGGAATAAGCAGATTGGAGAAGGTCCCCGACAGCCCTCCCGTCAGAACAAAGAATACCATAATTGTTCCGTGAATGGTCACCAATGCCAGATACGCGTTGCGATCTAGAACGCCCCCTGGAGCCCATTTGCCCAAGAACGTTTCCAAAATGGCAAAACTTTCTCCTGGCCAGCCCAGCTGCAATCGGAAGAAAACCGATAACATAACAGCTACGACTCCCATTACGATTGCCGTAACGAGGAATTGCTTAGAGATCATCTTGTGATCGTGCGAGAAAACGTATTTCGATACGAAACTCTCTTCGTGATGATGTGCTTGTGCGCCCATGATTTAGAGGGATGCAGTTATGGTTTGACTTTCTTTCTGTTCGGAGGCTTGCTCCATCTCTGGCTCCTCAGAACCTTCCTTAACAATGAACTCGCCTTGCTCCGACATCCAAGCGTCGTATGCCTCTTGCGATTCGATCACAATCTTCATTTGCATATTGAAGTGCGCCGCACCACAAACTTTGTTGCAAAGCAGTACATAATCGAATTCAGGATTCTCCAGAACAGTACGCATCGAATCCGTAGTAATTGTTGGTGTCATCTTGAACCGTGTAGGGACACCGGGTACTGTATTCATCTGAGCACGAAACTGCGGCATGTAAGCGGAGTGAATCACGTCACGTGAACGGAAAACAAATTCAACTTCTCGCCCAACGGGCAAGTGAAACTCGCCTTTTACAATTTGATCGTCCATTCCCGATTCCCAAGCGGTGAGTTCACCATCAAAATCGAAGTTCCGAATTTCTTGAATCCGCTGTCGGTGGCGGATCAGGCGATACAACTTATCCTCCTTCGCTTCAAAAGCGGCCTCTGTCAAGATGTTGACTTTATCCGACTCAAGCATGTGCTCAATTTCGGCCATTCGCGCCTCTAGTGCCTGTTTGCCATCCCCGTGATCGTCCTCATGCGTGTCGTGCGCATGATCGCCGTGAACGTCTCCATGCGTGTCATGCGCATGATCTCCATGGCCATGGTGGCCATGATCATCATGCAACTCTGCTTCTAACGCAGCCCACTCCGCAAGCAAATGGCCTTTTTCGTAATTGATTTCCTCTTCGACCTTGGCAATCTTTTCTTCGATTTCTGCCAAAGCAGCCGCTACTCCGTCTTCTGTCACAATTCCCAATGCATTCATCGGAGTGATCAGGTTGTAGTTCGCTTGGCCAAATTCACCATCGGCACCGGGATAGCGAGCCGTCCAATCGAATTGCTTGGAATACAGCTCAACGCGCAATGCATCTTCGGAAGCCTCACCCGTCATTTCATTCCACGTTTGCAGGCCGTACGCAATAATGATTGCCAAGACAACAGAAGGAATGACCGTCCAGATGAGTTCGAGTCGATTGTCGTGTGCAATGAAACGTGCTTTGCGATCCGCGCGATGGTAATACTTCGCAGAGAACCAAAACAACAGGGTATTGACAATGAAGAATACCACGAAAATGATGGCCATGTTAAAGTCCATCAGCCGGTCGACTGCCACTCCGTGCTCAGAAGCTGGAGGCGTTCCATATGAACCATACTTCATCAGTAGCACCACAAATGATACGTAAAAGGCGACCATGAAGGCCAAGAAGAGACCACCGTTCAACCGGTTGTCCGCTTCTGATATGTCCTCTTCCCGCTTTCCTCGAAGTGAGATGGAAAGCTGGTACACTTTGGACAACTGCACTGCAGCTACCAAACCAAGGACAACAACGAGGAGAATGAGCAGTTTCATCACTTAACGGGTCTTGCAATCAATAGTGTAATTCTTTCGACTCTTGTAACATGGGATGATTCTTCGGAATCAATGGAGCTTTACTCAACGCATTTAAAGTGCGGTTGATATACAGTCCAAGGAATCCAAGAAACAATCCTATTTCAAAAATACCGAATTCATTGTGGTCAAACATCGTCCCGGGTATAACAAGCAGATACACGTCTGCAAAGTGCCCTAGGAAGATGAGCATCCCCACAGGGACGATGAATTTTGAATTTCGTTTGGTATCCCGTGGCAACAAGGTGTAGAAGGGAATGGCGAAATTCACGAAGAAAGTGATCATGAAAGGCACTTGATAATCGGAGAAAAAGCGCTGGGTGTAGTAAGTCACTTCCTCTGGAATATTCGCATACCAAATCAATAGGAATTGGCTCACCCAGAGGTAACTCCAAAGCATCGATATCGCGAACATCCACTTCGAAATGTCATGCATATGACTTGATGTAACCTCCTTGTAATATCCTTTCCCGCGCAACCAAATCAAACCCACATTGAGCATGATCATAAAGCTCACCCACATCCCTGAGAACAAATACCACCCGAAAAGCGAGGAGAACCAGTGGACATCTATGGACATCACCCAATCCCAAGCGAGCATCGAACTGAAAACAGCGAAAAACACCAAGAATACAGCGCTGCGACGAAATTGCTTGAAGTGCAAATCCAAATCCGGTTTCTCATCCTCGAGCAACGACCATCTTCGAAATAAACGAGCGAAAATCAAGAATGTCGCCACATAACCCAACGTTCGCAGCCAGAAAAACCAAGGGGTGAAGTAAGCTTCTTTTCCCGCAATGATGTGGTCGTAATTGGGGTTTTCGACTGCTCCTGCTTCAGGGGCATCCAAGTATACCGTCTGGTCCCCCTCCACGACCATGTATTCATGGTAAAGGGTTGAATCCATCCAATGGTACAAATGGTGCGCATGGAAAAAGTGTCCTGCGGCCAAAACAAAGATGATTACGCCCCCACCAATGGGCAAGAAATGCCACATGGCTTCAAATGTTCGCTTAATGATAGCCGACCATGAGGCTTCTACTGCATAGTTCAACGCATAAAAGAACAACGCTGCCAAAGAGATGGAAAACCAAAAGAATCCATTGATGAGCAGGTTGGCCCACCAGCGCTGATGATGAGCCGATCCATCGGTCAAAAAACCTCCAATCAAGGCAATCAACCCAATTCCCATCAGGATTTGAGTGATTAGTTTCGTGCGAGCTTCAAATTTGAATTCCATGATCAGTTGTTCATAGCCATGGCATCCTCCGAATCGGTATCAGCCGGTTTCACTACGTTGCCATTGTCGTCAAACTCTGGCATATCACCTCCATTCTGAAGGACTTTGATGTATTCAATGACCAACCAACGGTCTTTCTGAGAAAGCTGAGAAGCATGTGAGCCCATCAAACCCTTGCCATAAGTCAAGGTGTGGTACATTTTGCCTTCGGGCAGGTCTTTCAATTTATCACTGTAACTCGGGATGCCTTGGATGTGACCATTGCGACTCAGCGCACCATCACCCTTGCCGCCCTCGCCGTGGCACTGGGTACACATCAAGGTGTAAATCTCTTGACCCGCCTCTAATTCAGCCTGGCCGACTTGCGCCAGCGGTGACTTTAAGTTCATTCCTGCAGCCTCGTATCCTTCCACCGTATTGGCAAAAGCATAAGGCATGACATAATCCATCGCACTAGGGTTGAATGGAATCGTTCCTGCAACCGGCTTCCGAGCCGATTGAACCAAGCGCTGGGCACTTGCCGTCTCCTCACCTACTTGATAGGGGTCTTGGCCATAATCCACATATGCCTCCACCGCAGGTGAACGGTACATGTCCGGCATGTATTCCAAGCCCGGACTGTCTGGATTCGTAACACAGCCCGTGGTAGCAAACAATCCCGCTACGACTGCTGTCAAAACAATATTCGTTCGGATGTTCATCACTTGTAATCTTTGGTGCTGAGCTCAAAAAGAGGTGTCTCCTTAATCGCCGCCTCCAACTCATCTGCGGAAAGGGCGTTCTGCTCGGTGGTTATCTCCATTACAAACTTATCGTCAGTCGTACGTGGGTCCGGGTTGGACGCCGGCATTCCGGGCAAGGTGCCATTGCGCAATAAATACGTGATGGCCATTCCGTGTGCTCCGCAGAGAACGGAAAACTCAAATGTTACCGGGATGAAAGCGGGCAAATTCTCAATCAAGGAGAAACTCGGCTTACCTCCAATGTTCATCGGCCAGTCGGAGATCATAAAGTACCACATTCCCAAAAGGGCCAATGTCGTACCGGTTGTTGCGTACATAAACGCTGCAATCCCCAAGCGCGTGCGCTTCACTCCGATGATGGGATCAATCCCGTGCACCGGAAACGGGGAGAAAACATCCTTGACCCGGATGCCTTTTGCTACCAATGCCGATGCCGCATCTTTCAGCGTATCGTCATCATCATACATTACATGGAATACCTTATTCATGGCTGTAAGGGTCAGTTATTTTCTTGAGCTTTCTTGTAATTCTCTCCGCTTGACTTCAAAATGGTCTTCAACTCATTCAAGGCCAAAACAGGAAAGAATCGGGCAAAACCGAGGAACAGCGTGAAAAAGATTCCGAGCGTCCCGATGAATACACCGATGTCAATATTCGTAGGGTGAAATTCTCCCCAACTGGAAGGGTCGTAATCCCGGTGAATCGACGTCACGATAATAACGTAACGCTCAAACCACATTCCGATATTCACCACAATGGAGAGCGCAAACGTGGCTACCAAACTCCGGCGAATCTTCTTAAACCAGAAGAGCTGTGGACTAATAACATTGCACGTCATCATGATCCAATAGGCCCAACTGTAAGGGCCGCTGAAACGGTTGATGAATGCATAGCTTTCATATTCGACACCGGAATACCACGAGATAAATAACTCAGTGAGGTATGCCACGCCTACAATTGACCCCGTAACGATGATTACGATATTCATGTATTCGACGTGCTTCACGTGGATGTAATTCTCCAGCTTCATGCCCTTCCGCATGATCAACAGCAATGTCTGGACCATCGCAAAACCAGAGAATACAGCCCCCGATACAAAGTAAGGAGGGAAGATGGTCGTGTGCCATCCGGGAATTACCGATGTGGCAAAATCCATGGATACGATTGAGTGAACCGAGAATACCAAAGGGGTCGCGATACCTGCCAGTACCAGGGAAACCTCTTCGAAGCGATTCCAGTGCTTGGCACGACCGCTCCAACCGAAACTCAACAAGCCGTATGCCTTTTTGGCGAAAGGCTTAGTCATTCGGTCACGGATGGTTGCAAAATCAGGAATCAGTCCAATGTACCAGAAGACAAGGGAGACCGAGAAATAAGTTGAAATGGCAAAAACATCCCACAGCAGCGGGCTATTGAAATTCACCCACAACGATCCGAATTGGTTTGGCAAAGGAAGGACCCAGTAACTCACCCAAATTCGTCCCATGTGAATCCCGGGGAAAATCGCTGCCATGATCACGGCAAAAATGGTCATCGCCTCCGCAGAACGGTTGATGGCCATTCGCCACTTCTGGCGGAACAAGAGCAATACAGCAGATATGAGGGTTCCCGCGTGACCAATTCCGACCCACCAAACAAAATTGGTGATGTCCCAGGCCCATCCAACGGTCTTGTTCAACCCCCATACTCCAATGCCTGTGCCCAAAAGATACAGGATACATCCAACGCCGTAAACGGCGATGATGCTGGAAATGGTAATCATTATTTTCCATCCAATGGGAGCGTCCCCTTGAATGGGTCCGACCACATCGTCGGTAATGTCTTTGTAAGACTTGTCCCCTAGTATCAGAGGTTCCCGAATGGCAGCTTCTCTTTGCATGATCCTATCAGGCTTGGTTAGGTTCTACGTTTCGCACTTTCGTCATATAGAAGATGTTGGGCTTCACTCCAATCTCTTCCAATGCATGGTAAGCACGGTTGTTTTCAGAAATCGCTCGCACTCCAGCAGACTTATCGTTCAAGTCGCCAAATGAAATCGCGTGGGTTGGACAAGCCTCTGCACACGCCGTAACGACTGATCCATCCGGCACGGGTGTTCCCGCTTTTTTCGCGTCGAGTTTGCCCGACTGAATCCGCTGCACACACATGCTGCATTTCTCCATGACCCCGCGGCTTCTCACCGTAACATCTGGATTCAAGACCATCCGCATCAGACTGTCTTGCGCAGGGTTGAAGTTGGCAAACTTCTTATAACCCGGATAATTGAACCAATTGAATCGTCGAACCTTGTACGGACAGTTGTTGGCACAGTATCGCGTACCGATGCAACGGTTGTACGTCATCTGGTTCAGGCCTTCGTTGCTGTGGGTGGTCGCCGCTACGGGACATACCGTCTCACATGGCGCATGATTGCAGTGCTGGCACATCATTGGCATGTGCACCGTCTGAGGGTTGGCCGATGGATCTTCCATTTTACGGTAAGAACCTATAACGCTAGTTCCTTCCTCTTCTCCACGCTCCAGGCTATAATCCGAAGCAAAGAAACGATCGATTCGCATCCAATGCATATCACGGTGCCTTCTCACCTCATCCTTGCCCACGACAGGAACATTGTTTTCAATGTGGCATGCTGTGACACATGCGCTGCATCCCGTGCAACTTGTCAAATCGATGGTCATTCCCCATCGGTGACCGACTTCTTCTACCGGATGCTCATGCCAAAGATCAAAGGCTGACGTTGGCTTCCCATCCTGTGCATCGATCTCACCGTCCCCGGTAACATCTTCATGCACCGCAAGCGTGATCAATTCGTTCCATGAAGCCTTTCCTTTCTTGGCGTCTCGCTCAGCGAAATAGCTTGAAAAGTCAGTTTCCTTAACGATGCTTTCACGCCCCATGAACGTGTTTTGGATCTGCGTGCATGCCAGTGGATACGTTTCTCCCGTCGCCTCGACTGTCACATCATATTGCACATAATCCGTGAATCCACCTGACTGAGCCGTCCAAGGAAATACGTTTTTCCCAACAGGAGTTGGCTTGCCGTCTGCGTCCGTTTCGAATGAACCGTTTTCTCCAGTCTGAAAAGCTGCCTTTCCAATGTTTTCTCCGTTGCCTCCTCGGCCATAGCCCAGAGCAATGCCAATGGTTCCAGGCGCCTGGCCTGGCATTGGGAAGACAGGCAACTCCATCGAGGTACCCGCGACTGTGACCTTGACCAGGCTTGCGGGCTTTTCTTGGCCAATGAAGCCGTTCAGTCCCATCGCCTCCCCATCGGCGTGCGCCAAGGTTACGTAATTGTCCCACGTGACCTTCG
>CAXDQP010000074.1:0-8451 GCA_963991335.1 uncultured Flavobacteriales bacterium | reverse complement strand
ATGGGGGTCTTCAGCTCTTCTTGGCACATACGTTACGCCTCAAAGTGCGGGATATTGCCTTGTCGGCACGAATAATTTTTCCAACGAAACGATTCTGATCCATGGGTCTCCAATTGGTCCAAAGCCGTTTCATCAGACAATGCATAAGTGAGCCCTTTCGGACCGCGTTCCCAGGCGACGCTGCCCCAGCCCACTAAGAGACATAGCAAGTCCTCGGCATCACCGCACGACATCCGTCCCATTCGTGCCACCTGCCGAAAGGCCAATTGCCGGCCGTTACGCCATGCAGCGAACAACTTGCCGATGTATTGGTCGTAGCGGAATTCCGATCGATCCATGCGCATCTCGTATTGCCAAACTTTCACTTGGACCGGGCTGGCTCTGTGGATGCGGTCATCCTGCCTGAGGTAGGCACGCCATTGGTTTTGCTCGTCTTCGCAGAAGTGCGGCCTTCCGGCAGAGCGTGGCACGCGGATCTCGAGCACGGACCTGCCTTCGGCTTTCCAAATTTGCGCCTCGAATGGCACAGGGGGTTTGCAGTGCGAGTGGCACGCCATTTCGATGACGTGGACTTCTTCTTCGGCACGAACCCCGACAATTCCACCATTGTCTTTGACTCCGATCAGCAGGCGACCTCCGTCACTGTTTGCAAATGCCACGATGGTCCGAGCAATCTTGCGCGAATCGTCCACCCGCATCTTGAAGTCCTGGGATTGGTGCTCTCCCTCTTCGATCATCTGCAGAACGTAAGACATGGTGCGGGGTTTGGATTGAATGGTCATGCCGAAAATAGTACCACTTCGCAAATTTCGAATGAGGAATTCCATGAGAATGCGCTATCTTTGCACCGATAACAAAAAGCGAAAGAATTAAAAGAGGGGTCCAACACCCCTCTTTTTTGTTTCAGACATCTACAACATTCAATCGCCGAGCATCCACCAAACGCGCAAACGTGATCCAAGAACAAAACGTTCGTAACCTAGCAAAAGCCTACCTCGAAGGAGGCACAGGCTTTGTTGTGGACGTGCGGGTGAGCGAGGGAAATGCCATTTCGATATTGTTGGACGATGATGAAGGAACGAGCATTGCCAAGTGCATTGCTCTGAGTCGGCATTTGGAAGATGAACTGGACCGAGATGCAGAGGATTTTTCTCTGGACGTAAGCTCACCGGGACTGGATCAACCGTTAAAAATGCACCGACAGTATCAGAAGAACATTGGCCGCGATGTTCAGTTGAAAATTCGTGATGCAGGAAAAGTGGCGGGCAAATTGATTGCTGCAACGGAGGATGAAATCGTCATCCAAACCCGAGAGAAACGCCGCATCGAAGGCCGGAAGGCCAAGGAATGGGTGGAGGAGGATCACACGTACGCAATGGAGGTTTTGGATTGGACGAAGGTCCAAGTTTCATTCAAGAAGAAATAGTAAGACAACAATCAGGTATTATTAACTGCGAGCAGCAAACATTGAAAGCATGACACAGCTCAATTTGGTAGATTCCTTCAAGGAGTTCAAAGAATTTAAGAACATCGACCGGGAGGTCATGATGGGTATTTTGGAAGATGTCTTCCGAGCCATGATCCTCAAAAAATATGGAGATGACTCGAATTTTGACATCATCATCAACCCAGATAAGGGTGATTTGGAAATTTGGAGAAACCGAGTCATCGTAGCCGATGGTGAGGTGGAAGATGAAAACGAGGAAATCGCACTTTCTGAATCCCTGAAAATCGAGGATGATTTCGAGGTTGGCGAAGAAGTATCAGAGGAAATCAAATTGGAATCTTTTGGTCGCCGAAACGTTTTGTCCTTGCGACAAAACCTCGCCGGGCGCATCATGGACCTTGAAAAAGACGCCATCTACCAACTCTACAAAGAGCGTGTCGGCGAGGTGAATTCGGCTGAAGTTTACCAAATCTGGAAGCGCGAGATTTTGCTCGTTGATGACGAAGACAATGAGGTAGTAATGCCGCGTGAAAGTCAAATCCCAGGGGATTTCTTCAAGAAAGGCGACACCGTGCGAGCCGTGGTTTCAGCTGTTGAGATGAAGAACAACAACCCCCGCATTGTCTTGTCTCGCACCGCCCCTGAATTTTTGGAGCGTTTGTTTGAGCAGGAAGTGCCGGAGATTTCAGACGGCCTTATTACCATCAAGAAAGTCGTGCGCGCGCCGGGAGAACGAGCCAAAGTTGCCGTTGAGTCCTATGACGAACGCGTTGATCCCGTTGGGGCATGCGTTGGGATGAAGGGTTCCCGGATTCACAGCATTGTCCGCGAGTTGAAGAATGAAAATATCGATGTGATCAACTTCACGGAGAACGAACAGCTCCTCGTGACCCGTTCATTGAGCCCTGCGAAAATTTCTTCCATAGAATTGAATGAGGAAACCCGCGAGGCCAAGGTTTTTCTCAAGTCTGACCAAGTCAGTTTGGCCATCGGAAAGGGAGGAAACAACATCAAGCTGGCTGGACTCCTGACCAATTATGAGATTGATGTCTACCGCGATGAGGACGATTCTTCAGACGATGTTGAATTGACCGAATTTTCCGATGAAATCGATGCGTGGATCTTGGAGGAATTCGTCAAGATTGGACTCGAAACAGCGCGCTCTGTTTTGAACCGTGATGAAGATTTTTTGGTCAATCGCACCGACCTTGAATTGGAAACGATTCGTGAAGTCTTGAAAATCTTGAAAGACGAATTGTCTTAATTCCTGTCGAGAGACCGCATTCCCTGTTAAATTCGCATTTCTAAGCCCTCATTTTGCCAATGGCCGACGCTAACAAACCCGTACGACTCAATTTAATTGCCAGAGAATTTAATCTGGGCATTCAAACCATTGTTGATTTTCTGGCAGGCAAAGGGATTGAAGTCGATGCCAAGCCCAACACCAAAATTGACGCCTCTGCTGTGGCGCTTGTTCGCGCCAATTTTCAAGATGAAAAAGCGGCGAAGGAAAAAGCAGTAAACTCTTCAAACCGAGCTGTAATCGAGCGCGCTAGTGTGACTTTGGCGTCCGCTCGAAAAAAGCCGGCGCCAGTAGCAGAGCCTGAGGTCGAACTCGACCTTTCGGTTTTTCAAAAAAGCCAGCAGCAACCGGTTGTAGAGCGGCTCAAAACGGCGAACGAAGGGCAATCCGACCCGGCGCCTGCAGCTGACCCTGCCGAAATGCCGGCTGTGGAGACGACTGAGGCGATAGAGACGAAAGAGGCGGTTGAGGCAGAGGCGGTTGAGGACGCTCCTTCACCGGCTCCGGCGGTTGAGGAGAATAAGGCCAACCCTGATTCGCCTGTGAAGGTTCTTGGTAAAGTTGATTTGGACGCAGTCTCCAAAAAAGTGAAGCCGAAAACCAAGGAACAGAAGCTCGCAGAGAAGGCGATGCTCGCAGCGAAATCAGCGGAAATCTCGAAAAAGGAGGCCGCTGCTCAGGCAGAAGCCAAGTTGAAAGCGGAAGAAGTTGCTGCTGCAGAATCGGAGGCGGCAAAAGCTCCCGAGTTCAAGAAGGTGGAGAAGCACCAAACAAAAATTGAGAAACTCTCCGGTCCAACCGTTGTTGGAAAAATTGAATTGCCGGTTGAGAGGAAGAAGACGCCAGCAGGCAAAGGAGACGACAACAAACGAAAGCGAAAGCGCATCACCAAGGTTGATGTGGAGAAAACGGCTCGTACTTCGGGAGGAGGACGCAACGATACGCGCGGACGCGGTCGACGCAATGAGCCGAAGAAAGAAGTGAGTCAGGCAGATATCCAAAAGGAAATCAAAGAAACGCTCGCACGTCTGAGTGGAGGAAAAAAGTCCAACTCAGCGAAGTTGCGCCGAGCAAAGCGAAGTGCGGTACAAGAGCGCCAAGAACAGGAATTGGCGCAACAGCAGGAGGATGCAAAGACATTGCAGCTCACTGAATTCGTGACCGTAGCGGAGTTAGCGAACATGATGAATGCCAACGTCAATGAGGTCATTTCGGCTTGCATGACATTGGGGATTATGGTTTCAATCAATCAGCGATTGGATTCTGAAACCATTACCATCATTTCTGAGGAATTCGGATACGAGGCGAACTTTGTGAGTGCGGAAGTGCAAGAGTCCATCGAGATCGAAGTTGACGACGAAGCGGACATGGAGGATCGCCCACCTATCGTCACAGTGATGGGACACGTTGACCACGGAAAGACGTCATTGTTGGACTTCGTGCGAAGTGCCAATGTGATTGCCGGTGAGGCCGGAGGAATCACCCAGCACATTGGAGCTTACCACGTAACGTTGCCGCAAGGCGGAAAAATGACATTCTTGGATACACCGGGTCACGAAGCATTTACGGCAATGCGTGCCCGTGGTGCCCAAGTGACGGATATCGCCGTGATTGTTGTTGCCGCTGACGATGCAGTAATGCCGCAAACGAAAGAGGCAATCAACCACGCTCAGGCCGCAGGAATCCCCATGGTCATTGCGTTGAATAAGATGGACCGTCCAGAGGCCAATGCCGATAAAATTCGGCAGGAGCTTTCTGAAATGAATGTGCTGGTTGAGGAGTGGGGTGGAAAATTCCAAAGCCAGGAGATTTCTGCCAAAAATGGAACGAATGTTCAGGAGCTTTTGGAAAAGATCTTGCTCGAAGCAGAAATGCTGGACTTGCGGGCCAATCCGAAGAAGCGTGCCATTGGAACGGTCGTTGAAAGTTCCCTTGACAAAGGCCGCGGCTACGTGACCAATTTGTTGGTAGAAGGCGGAACACTGCGCGTGGGTGATGCCCTGCTTGCAGGTCAATACTCGGGCAAGGTTAAAGCGATGTTCAACGAACGTGGCACACGCGTGGAAGAGGCCGGACCATCGGTTCCTGTGTCCATTCTTGGCTTTGATGGCGCACCGAGTGCCGGAGACAATTTTCATGTCTTTGACGATGAGCGTGAATCGCGAAACATCGCAACAAAGCGGCAGCAACTCCAACGAGAGCAGGGGGTTCGTTCCCAGCGTTCCGTTACGTTGGAAGAACTTGGCCGGCGAATTGCCGTCGGTGAATTCAAGGAATTGAACCTGATTGTCAAAGGGGACGTGGACGGTTCGATTGAAGCCTTGAGTGATTCCTTGCAAAAGTTGAGCACCGAAAAGGTTCAGGTGAATATCATTCACAAGGCGGTAGGTCAGGTCTCAGAATCAGACATATTGCTCGCCTCAGCGTCTTCTGCAATCATCATTGGTTTCCAGGTCCGCCCAAGCGGCGCGGCTCGGCGATTGGCGGAAAAAGAAGGAATCCAAATCAAGCTTTACTCCGTCATCTACAAGGCCATCGAAGAGATGAAAGATGCGATGGAAGGCCTGCTTTCAGCGAAGATTGAAGAAAAGGTGGTGGGATCTGCAGAGATTCGAGAAACGTTCAAAATTTCGAAGGTTGGTACGATTGCAGGTTGTTTTGTCTTGGATGGCAAAATCAATCGAAACCACAAAATCCGAGTCATCCGGGATGGTGTTGTAGCCTACACCGGAACGCTGGGTTCATTGAAGCGATTCAAAGACGACGTTCGAGAAGTATCGAAAGGATTTGAATGCGGTCTGAACGTCGAACGTTTCAACGACATCAAAGTTGGAGACGTGATTGAGGCGTACGAAGAAGTGGAAGTAAAGCAAACGCTCGAAGACTAAAGTTTCATTCGGTTGTGCCGACTGGAACAATGTTCTTTTCCGACGAAGGGGCAAAGATCGGCAATTCAATTGCCATGGGAATCACAAGCGCAAGCGGGAACAATTCCAACCATTGTTGCTTCTCGTTTTCTGCGCCCCACTTGTTCCTGAAATCCCCAATTGTCAGGCGATTATTTGGAGGCATCGAGGACATGTAAACAGGCAGATTGGTGCGTCGGCGCGCAATGGCTCTGAATTCGCGCGCTTCCTGTAAACTCCCAGAAAAAAGCTGGATGCGGTATCCATTCAACGGATGAGCTTCGGTTTTCCAAGTAGAGTCCAATTGGGCCATACGCGGATCCCACATCAATTGATAGTCCCCTTCCACGCGAGCGCGCTGAGCGGCTGAATCTGATGCGCTTGGGTTTGGATCAGCGGGATCGCTTTCCGCTGGAACAATTGAGTGGGTCTCCTCGATCGTGATCGGAACAGGTCGGGTTGCTTCTCCCGGATCAGCCGAAGAAACAGCCGCTGAGTCGCAGGCGGCGCCTCTTTGTTGGAACAAGCTTTTCCACCAAGGGTTGTTGTCCTGAGCGAGCGTTCCATTGGGATAAGCACTTAAGAAAGCGATTGCAAACAATAGCGCTTTTGATCCGCTGAATGTGCGATGAGGATGTTCGGTTGAACCTGCCATTGTCGGTAAAGTTATGAAACGAAGCGAGACAATGACTCAGGCTTAGGTTTCAACAATTGTCATGGGAAAGTCATGAAAAATTGGATGGCCATAATATTTGTAAACAACTGTTTAACAAGTGTTTATAGGGGTGGATGTGGAGTTTGGCAAATGAAGGGCATGAGTTTGGTCTGTTTCTGCCTGTTTTATTGGCTCTCAGTGCTTAATTTCGCGTGCGAAAAGAGCGACAATTTTTGTGATGCGAAAAGCAAATTCCATGGTAGCTTACACGGGCTTCAGAGCCTTTAGAAACATCTTGACCGCATGCCTTCTGTTGACGGCTACACAAGCGGCGGCTGATATTTGGGAGGAGGGTGACATTGAGGCGGGACAAGCGCTCTTCAATGCAAACTGCGCTTCTTGCCACAAAGTGACGAATGAGGTGCTGGCTGCGCCGGGACTCGCTGGAATTGCCGACCGGTGGGGTGCCACTGACGAGCTGCTCGTTCAGTGGATTCAAAACCCACAGGGCGCAGCGGAATCGGGAGATAAGTACATCAAGTCGCTGGTTGACCGTTACGTTCCCACCTACGGATGGATGACTGCTCAAGCGGTTTCTCCCGACGACATCAAGAACATCATGGCGTATGTTCAGAATCCGCCCGATGCAGCCCCCGTTGCTGATACCGGTTCAGATTGCGTGACCGTTGATGACCTGCCTATCGCTGATTCCTCCGATACACGCAGCACTTGGTTCTTAATGTTGCTGGTGCTGTTCTTGATCATTGCCATGGCTGCTGCAGGGGTAAACCGAAGCCTGACCAATGCGGCCCGCGAAAAAGACGGAGACGACTTGCTCGAAGATGCTCCTTACGGGGTGCGCATTCGCAATTGGACATGGGACAATCGAGTGGCAGTGTCGCTCATCGGTATGTTCTTCTTAGCATACGGCGCGGTACTCGGGTACCAAGGCTTGATGCGAGTAGGTGTTGTAGAAGGCTACAAGCCGAATCAACCGATTCAGTTTATTCACAGCGTTCACGTGTGCGAGAATGAAGTGGATTGCAAGTATTGCCACCACAGTGCCTACGAGTCGAAGCATGCTGGCATTCCCTCGACGAATGTCTGCATGAATTGCCACAAAGCTGTCAAGAAAGGCCGCCGATACGGTGAGACAGAAATCGGAAAGATTTACGATGCCATCGGTTTTGACCCAACGTCAGGAACCTACGTAGACGGTACCGGAAAGAACGGATACACTTCACCACAAGATTCATATGAGGGCGAGCCAATTCGTTGGAACAAGGTTCACAATCTGCCTGATCACGTATTCTTTAGTCACCAACAGCACGTGGTTGTCGGAGGCCTGCAGTGTCAAAATTGCCACGGTGATGTCGAGACGTATACCGTCGGCCGTGTTGCTGAAGTGGAAGACATCAACCAACTGGTGGACAAATACCCCGGCTTGATTGAACTCTCCAAGCCAACCCTTACGATGGGCTGGTGCATCGAATGCCATAACAAAGCCGAGATTGACTTGGCAAGCAGTGGGTACTATGAAGACATTCATCACCGCCTGAAGGATAACCTTCGCGGCAATGAAGAGCTTCGGAAGTACATGGAAGACGACAAAATCACCGTAAAGGAGCTTGGCGGCTGGGAGTGTGCCAAGTGCCATTATTAAGCATCAATCGCGAACCCCTTATCGCAGCCACATGGCAAATACAAAGCGCTATTGGTCCGGACTGGACGAGCTTCGAGAAACAGAAGCATTTAAGACGATTCAAGGACAAGAGTTCCCTGAAGCGCAATCGGTGGATGAATTTTTAACCGACGAGCGCCTCGAATCTACCCATACCGGGCGGAGGGACTTCTTGAAGTTCATGGGCTTTGGTCTTACGGCTGCCACTTTGGCGGCGTGTGAGACTCCAGTCGTTAAGAGCATTCCTTACACCAACAAACCTGAGGAAGTCACACCCGGTGTGGCCAATCATTACGCAAGTACCTATTACGACGGACATGATTACGTGAATGTGTTGGTGAAGACCCGCGAGGGTCGTCCCATTTTCATCAAGTCCAATACCGAAACAGGTTACGGCCGTGTGAATGCACGGGTCAATGCTTCTGTGATTTCCCTTTATGACAGCGCTCGTCTCGATGG
>CAXDQP010000073.1:0-8700 GCA_963991335.1 uncultured Flavobacteriales bacterium | reverse complement strand
TTTGTTATTTTGAACGGATTTCTGCGCCTCTTTAAGTAAAGAACTACCCTCGAATGGTGGCGCAAAGATACGTTGCTTTTTCAAACCTGCAAGGAGAAGCAAACTTTTTTTTCAAAAATTTTACTGAAGCTTTTGAAGGCCTTCTCCGGTGCGAATCGCTTTTCAATGAACTCACTTTCCTTCGAAAGCGGGCGCAAATGTACAGTGGGTAATTTGATTTCCACATGCAGATCTGCATTTTTTTTTTAGTTTTTTTCTTGCAGGAGCCAGTCGCAATCCTCAATCAACTGGTTTATAGATGATTCACTGGTTCCATCATAGAATCCCCGCAGCCGTCCTTGCTGATCAACCAGCACAACATTCTCTGTATGCACGAAATCTTGCAGCCCACCATCCCCTCCGCTTGCTTCATCGTAACAGGCAAAATAGCTGCGTCGAGCCAGTCGATAGACCTCCTTTTTCTCACCCGTTAGAAACCACCAATTTGGATGTTCTGCGTTCATACGCTTCGCATACGCCGCCAGTACAGATGCGCTATCCGCTTTCGGAGTAACGCTGTGACTGAGTATTCTCCAACCCGCTTTCCCGTGAAATGCATCGCGCACCTTTGTGAGATTGGAAGTCATGATCGGACAGATGGTCGCACACCGGGTAAAAAAGAAGTCGACAATGAGCACCTGACCGAGCACGTCGTCAAGCTGAATGTTTTCACCATGGTGATTGATCAAATCGAAAGAGGTGATGTTGTGTTGCGACCGACTCCAATCCCGTGCATCCACCAGAGCCGGATTCAAATCTGCCGGATGCAAGACGGGCAACGATTTATTGGGATACAGAATCAGCGCGCCGATGCAAACCGCTAGGGCAAAGGTTATGAGCAATGCGAGTAGCTGCCTTGGTGCCTTGGAATTCTCTTGATTCAACTTCATCGTTCTGCCAAATACAACCACTCTCCCGCTATGCATGTTCCAAGCACACGTGTTTCGAGCACATCGGCCGGAGCAATGGTGAGCCAGTTGCGATCCATCCACGTGAGGTCTGCCCATTTCCCAATTTCGATGGTTCCCAGTTCCGCTTCCTGAAATTGAGCCAATGCCACCCATTGAGTCATGCCTCGTAGGGTTTGTTCCTTACTCAATGCGTTGCTGGATTGAAATCCACCTTCTGGATAGCCACTGGCATCTTGACGGGATACGCTTGCAAAGAATGTCTTGCGCGGATCGGTGTCTTCTACTGGAAAATCCGTTCCGAGAGCGACCATGCCCAATTGACGCAACAATGCTTGATACGCATATGCCCGGCGTATGCGGTTGCGTCCCAATCGTTCGCCAGCCCAATACATATCACTCGTAGCATGCGTAGGTTGCACTGAAGGTATAACGCTATTGCGACCAAAACCATCGAAGTCTTCGGGAGAGACTACCTGCGCGTGCTCAATCCTCCAGCGTCGGTCATTGGTACCTCCCAGAATGTCTTGGTAAGCATTGAGCACCCAACGGACGGCAGAATCTCCGATGCAATGGGTGGCGGCTTGCAAGCTATCCTGTGCCAATGACTCCAATTGCGAACGAAACCAAGTGGCGTCTTGCGTACCGAGGCCATGCCATCCCGGCCGATCAGAATAGGGCTCGAGAAGCAGCGCTCCGCGGGATCCAAGTGCGCCGTCCATGTAAAACTTCACGGAATGCACCGTTAATCGATCCTTGCGAATGGGCCCATTGCTTCTCAGCCATGCAATCGAAGAATCAGCTGAGCTGACCATGGCGTTGATTCGCAGCTTCAAATCACCACTGGCATGGAGCGAATCAAGGCGGAGGATTTCGCTCGGTGCCAGTCCTGCGTCGGTAATCGATGTGAGCCCTTGAGCCAATAGGCTCTGTTGCGCCTCCATGAGCGCATTAAATCGCTCCTCCACTGCGCGACGAGGGACATGTTTTTGGACCAATGCACACGCATTGTCAATGAGGACACCGGATGGATACCCATCTTCTCCTTTCACGATTTCACCACCCTCTGGCGAAACAAGGGATGCACTCCAAAGACCCGCACGTTGCAGCGCAACACGATTCACAATGAGAGCATGACCATCGATCCGTTCGAGCACGACGGGTTTATCCGGGAAATAACGATCCAAAAGAGTGCTATTTGGAAAACGCGGGAGTTCCCAATCGTTTTGATCCCAACCTCGGCCAACGACCCACTCGTTAGGGCGAGCGGCATCATGCTCGACAACCCGTTGAACCGTAGCTTCCCAACTGTCAGTAGCAAACAAATTGGCTTCTAAAAGCCCATCGGCATATCCGACCAGATGCGCGTGACCATCCATTAGGCCCGGCACAATGACCCCCCCTCTCGCATCTGTGGTTTCGAGCGCGCTGTATTTATTGAGCACCTCGCGTTCTGCTCCAATCGCAATGACACGTCCTTCTTTGATGGCCAAGGCACTTGCCACGGTGTTTTGAGCGTCCATCGTGATGACCGTGGCATTGTGCACAATTAAATCAGCTTGTTCCGACTTAAAGCCGCACCCAGATGCCATTAAGGCAACGGTTAAAACGGTCAAAACAACATTGGGCCGAATGCAAATTCGCTCCCGATCAACTCCCTGTTTGCTTTGGTGGATCATGATTTGTGATAATGATAGGCGCTCGCCTGGGCAGATGGCATGATAAGTACGTCTTGGATGCTCACATGAGGTGGACGCGTAGCGATGTAAAGAACCGCATCTGCCACATCCTCGGCCTGAAGGGGTTCGTAACCACTGTATACGCTCTTGGCCATGGATTCATCGCCTTTGAATCGCACAGCACTGAATTCTGTATCCGCTGCGCCGGGTGCAACTTGGGCAACTTGAATTCCACGGGGCAAAAGGTCCATTCGCATGGCCTCTGTCAAACCATGCACTGCAAATTTCGATGCATTGTAGACGGCTCCACCTGGATACGCTTGCCGGCCGGCAATGCTTCCGATATTAATAATACGTGCTCCCGCTGTCATTCGTGGAGTCAATTCTCGGGTGACGTGCAAGAGTCCTTTTACATTGGTATCAATCATACGGTTCCAATCTTCATAAAATCCTTCATCGATGGGCTCCTTGCCGACAGCTAGTCCCGCATTGTTGACCAATACAGTTGGAATTTCAGCATCGGTCAATGCCGCCAGGGCTTGCTGCGTAGCCACCAGATCACGCACATCGAAGGCGAGAATCTTCAGCACTGCGCTACCCAACTCGCTTTGGAGCGCGCGCAACCGCTCCCCTCTCCGGCCCGTCAATACAAGTTGAAATCCCTTTTCGGCTGCCATTCGGGACGCCGCGGCACCAAAACCCGAAGTTGCGCCGGTTATCAACATCACACCCCGCCCGTTTTGTGGTTTATCGTTTTTCATGTCTATTTGCCAAAGGTACACTCACAAAAACCTCCACATGAAACACCTTTACACGATTGGACTCGCATTGCTCGGATGCGTTGGCGTTCAAAACGGCGGATCGGCACAGGCCATCACGCACACCATTGCGGAAATTCAAGGGGAATTATTCAGCTCCCCACTTATCGAACAGGTCGTCACGACCACCGGAATCGTAACGGCCAACAACGTCACGTCTGCTACGTCAGGCACCATTGGATTTTTCATTCAAGACGGCGAAGGTCCATGGAATGGCGTGTATGTCTATGACAATACACAGGCCCCTGAAATTGGAGATGAAATCATCATCGAAGCAGAAGTTGCGGAATTTTATGACGTGACCGAATTGGTTAACTTGACCTACTATAATGTCGTGAGTTCAGACAACGCGTTGCCGGCGCCCATGGCCTTAACTACAGGTGAGCTGGCTTCCAGTGAGGCCCATGAAGGATGCCTGGTCCAAATCATCAACGCCACTTGCACCGTGGCAGACGCCGATTACGGCGAGGCCATTTTCGATGATGGCAGCGGTGAAATCAAAACCAACGATTACATGTATTATCCAGAAGACGGCTGGATCGCAGAGCAGATCTACTCCATTACCGGCTGTTTGCACTACACGTTTGAGGAGTACAAAATTGAACCCCGAAATGCCGGAGACGTGGTGGAAGGAGCTACCAATGGATTGGGCCACTCCAACGTGCCGGAGCAATTGGGCATTTACCCCAACCCCACCCAAGATCAAGTTCGATTGAGCAGTGAAACGCCAGGACAATTACGGATTTATGACGCAGCTGGGCGCAGTGTATTCGATCAAAACATCTTGAACGCTTACCCCACAATTGATGTAAGCAACCTCGACCGTGGCACGTACACGGTGGTATTTTCATCAGGACAAAGCCGCCTGGTTTCTCAATTGCTGAAGCACTGAGCGGATCCCCGTACAAATAACCACATTGAAAAAGCGGCCTCTAGCGGGGCTGCTTTTTTCATGCAATCAACTGGGCGTTTCGGATGTTGATTCCGAATCCGGCTCGATCACTTCGGCCGGACTTTGCGCATCTCGCTCGCTACCTTTGTAAAGATCGAATCCCACCCAACGGCACTCCAGCGGTACGTTGAAGCAATGAAAGTTTCGCATGGTTTTCAGGCCGCCGCTCTGCACTGCTACGGCATCGGAAGAAAAGATCCAGGCAGAAAATCCAGACCAATTCGTTTTGAATGCATCGCCAATCGCGCTGTAAAATTCAGGTGCGTCTTCCAAATCGAGGCGCTCGCCATAGGGTGGATTCAAGACCACTACTCCTGATTCTGTGCGTGGCTGCATCTTGAAAAAATTAGCCCGGCCCAGCTCAGTAATGCCATCCAATTCCATATTCGCCAGGGCCTGCCGAGTTTGTGAAATCGCTCCAAAGTCTTTGTCCCAAGTAAACATGGGAGTATGCACCTTGTTTCGCTGTTCCTTCATTTCGTCGCGAACCTGCCACCATTCCTCATCATCGTATCCGCGCCAATCCATAAAAGCAAACTTCCTACGATGCCATTGAATCGGCAATCCATCCGTCCAAAGCGCCGCCTCCATGGTAAAGGTTCCGGAACCGCACATGGGGTCGTACAATGGCGTCCCCGGTTTCCAGCCGGAATGCGCCAACAAGCCTGCTGCAAGCACCTCATTCAAAGGTGCTTTCGCCCCTGCAGGACGGTATCCCCTGCGGCTCAACGGACGACCCGCCGCGTCCAAGGACAAGGTGACTGCCGCATTGGAGATGTGCATATGAATGCGCATGTCTGGATCTTCTCGATTGACGCCTGGCCGAATTCCACCTTGCTCCCTGAAATGGTCCACGATGGCATCCTTCAATCGGAGCATGGCGAATTGAGAGTGTGTGAAAATGGAAGAATGAACCGTCACATCAATCGCAAAAGACGAATGCGCCGTCATCACGGCTCCCCATTCCCACTTCTTGGCTTCTTCGTACAGTTCGTCCGGATTCTGGGCGTTAAAAGACAGAATCGGCCGCAAGACCGTCAACGCAAAACGACTGGAAAGACATACGCGAAACAAGGTCGACATGTCGGCCTTGAACTCAACACCGCGTCGAACATCCTTCACTGCAATAGCGCCGAGATCGACCAACTCTGACACCAGCAGCTGTTCCATACCGGCTAAGGTTTTGGCAAAGTAGAGCGGTAAATCCGATTCGATTTTGCTCACTTTCGAACTGCTGTTCGCCGCATTATCCACATTTTCGTTGCTCATCCTCCTTTGCTTTTGACTTTATGCCCCTGGCCTTCCAGGGTAGCAATCACTTTTTTCCGTTGATCACCCTGAATCAAGATGCAACCATCTTTGACCGCACCACCCACTCCACAGGTGGTCTTGAGTTCCTTCCCGAGGAGAAGCAATGCCATCGCATCACCCGAAAACCCCTCCACCAGTGTCACCGGTTTGCCGGCGCGTTGCTTCCGATCCAGGCTGACATAAAGCAGCTGCTTGCCCGTGACGGCTGAGTTAGCCGAGGCGTCAGATTGCTCCATGGCCGTCCATCCCGGTTGGGTACTGAAGACCATACCATCATTTTCCAGCCGAACGCGGGCATTATTTTTCTTCTTTCTGGTCATCCGGATTGCGAAGATAATGGCGAAGATTGCTTTAATTCTTTCCTTTTGTTGGGTAAAATCAAGGAAAATCCTTATTTTTAGTTAGCGATGAAAAATTACAATGTTCTTTTTTGGTTTGGAGTAACTTGTTTTAGCCTGTGCGCAACGATTGGTGCCCAAGGTCAAGGCAATTGCACATCCTTCGACTTGGATTACATCTGTCAAAACACCGAATACGTACAAGCCGTTTCTTTGGATTGTGGTATCGCATGCTTGAGTGACGGTGAAGAATGCCTTGTGGCCTGCATGACCGAACAACTCGCACTCACCAATAGCTGCATCGATTGTTTTGGTGACCAGGTCACGTGCATCGTAGCCAATTGTTTCCTTGCGTGTGCTTTTGGCAGTGAAGAAGATTGTGCCGAATGTGCGCTGGCGAATTGTGAAGCAGGCTTCAATGAATGCGCTGGAATTGTCGACAATGACACCGACGATTGGACCAACCTGTGCGACTGCAATGACAACAATCCCAATATCTATCCGGGGGCGGAAGGGACCGGCCAAGGGTTTGACAACAATTGCAATGGCCTGTACAGCCCGAGTGAAACCTCGCCGTGCTTGGCTGACTTGAACAACGACAATACCGATGGAACCGCAGGTCTCTTGCTCTTTTTGGGCACCTTTGATTGCGAAAACAATTGCTTGAATGAAGCCGATATGAATGCCGACGGCGTTGTAGGGGCCTCTGACCTCCTCATTTTCTTGTCTGAATTTGGCTTAGGCTGCAATTGAAGGCTGCATTGAAGGCGCCCCATGACATGGACGATCCGCTTCTGCAGTATGCCGAAGCGAATAGCACGCCCGAAACCAATGTCCTCAAATCCCTCCGGATAAAAACGTGGCAAACTGTGTTGAGTCCTCAGATGCTCAGTGATTCCGTTCAAGGAAGTTTTCTGGCCAACATCAGTCGAATGATTCGCCCTCGGCATGTTCTTGAATTAGGAACGTACAGCGGTTATTCTACTATTTGCCTGTCTGCTGGTTTGCAAAGTGAAGGGACAATCGACACCATTGAACCCAATGATGAATTGCACGCCATTCAAGAGGAACACTGGAAAAAAGCAGGAATTTTCAATCAAGTGCATCGCCATACTTGCGAGGCCTTATTAGCACTTCCGAATCTCAATGGACCTTACGATCTGGTTTGGATCGATGCAGACAAATTGAGGACACCAGCGTATGTTCAATTGTGCTTGAATCGAACCCGGATTGGAGGATGGATTCTGGTCGACAATGTGCTGTGGTGGGGAAAAGTACTCCCCGATCACCCGGCTCCTGATGAGACGGCATTGGCTTTGCGAAAAATGACAGAGGATCTCGCATCCCGAAAATCCATTCGCACAACGCTTCTGCCCATGCGGGATGGGCTGTTGATGATTGAAAAACTATCGGATTGAAGAATCTTCGACGCCTTGGCCTTTAGGCGAGTACTTCGGCTACTGCATCGGCGGCATCCTGCAATTGGATAACAGAGCGCACCTCAAGTCCGGAAGCATCAATCAGCTCTTTGGCCTCCGACGCATTTGTTCCTTGCAAGCGAACGATGATGGGAACGTGAATGTTGCCCATGTTTTTGTAAGCGTCTACAACGCCTTGAGCGACCCGATCGCACCGCACGATTCCCCCAAAAATATTGACCAAAATCGCTTTCACCTCAGGATCTTTCAAGATGATGCGAAAGGCTTTCTCCACACGTGCTGCGTCTGCCGTGCCGCCAACATCAAGAAAATTGGCGGGGTCTCCACCACTCAACTTAATAATATCCATGGTCGCCATAGCAAGTCCCGCGCCATTGACCATGCACCCCACGTTGCCATCCAATTTGACATAATTCAGCCCTGCTGCATCCGCTTCCACTTCGGTAGCATCCTCTTCCGTCACATCCCGCATCGCAGCGTAGTCCTTGTGCCGATAAAGCGCATTGCCGTCCAATGAAACCTTGGCATCTACGGCAATGACCCGGTCATCGGACGTCTTTAGCACGGGATTGATTTCGAACATCGTGGCATCACTTCCCACATATGCGTTGTACAGAGAGCGCACGAACTTGGACATTTCTTTGAACGCCTTTCCCGAAAGCCCCAGGTTGAATGCAATTCGTCTCGCTTGGAATCCCTGCAGCCCTAGCACCGGATCAATGGCTTCTTTGAAGATAAGTTCGGGCGGCTCTTCCGCTACTGCCTCAATGTCCATTCCGCCTTGTGGCGAGTACATGATGATGTTTTGCCCATTCGCGCGGTCGAGCAACACACTCATGTAAATCTCGCTTGGCTCACTTTCGCCAGGACCATATACATCCTCAGCGATCAACACCTTGCTCACTTGCTTTCCTTCGGCGGTTGTTTGTGCTGTGACCAAATGCCCCCCCAAGATGCCTGCTGCCTTTTCCTTGACTTCAGCTAAGCCTTTCGCAATAACGACGCCTCGTGAACCTGTTTCTGTGACACTTCCCTTTCCCCTTCCACCTGCGTGGATTTGAGCTTTAACAACAAACCACGAGGTACCGGTTTCTTCCGCCAAAGCGACAGCAGCTTCGTGAGCCGCCTCTGGCGTGTCCGCTACGCGGCCATTTTGTATGGCCACACCAAAACTCTTCAAAATGGATTTTCCCTGGTACTCGTGAATGTTCATTTC
>CAXDQP010000072.1:0-8794 GCA_963991335.1 uncultured Flavobacteriales bacterium | reverse complement strand
ACGTTCGGTTCTAAATCTTGCTTGCGCGTGGAACGTTATTTCGGTTTGTCTTTCACCCTCGTAATGATGGGACTGCGGTAATACGCAGGGACTTCAAAACTGCGCATGCAGCAAATAAAAAGAATGCTAGTTGAATCCTAACCCTCCGAAGGAAAAGAATGTTGAATCACGTCAAAAATCCCCCCTACAATCTGAAACTTCTTGCCCTGATTCCCCGTAAAGGAATGCATGAAGCATATTCCACTTCGGTATTTGGCGTTGGTTATCTTGATGTTCGTTGCATCGATCACCACGTTTGTGGCGGCCAGCTGCTTGCTTTAAACAATCAGTTGAAATCGCCCCGAATGGAACGAAAGCGCACGCTTGACGTCCTTCGAGCAATTCGCTTCATCCGCTTCAGCACACTTCGCTGAGGCACAGAATCTCCTCGCATCATCATCCAAGCATGCATCTGAATCAGCGGAGCCGTTAATTCCGGAGCCTTGGTCAAGAAGGTCCAATCTTCCGTTTCGATGTGCACCTTAACGGCTGTTGAATTCGCAATCCATTCCAAGGTAAGTGCGTCCAATGCGAGCATATCTTGACCGCAAGCGTCAGCGCCTCGTTTGAGTCGCCATTCCAATGCGCTCTCGACCCAATCCGCATGGGCCACTCCTTCAGCAGGCCATTCGGGCATTCCCCAGCACCCGCAGAAGATACATGCTGAAAATACGGCGCTTAACATGTGCGGTGCGTTTCTTCAAAGTGGACACCCATGCGCTCCAATTCGGGCAAAATAACATTGTAGTAATCCCGATGCAGCGGCACCTCCACTCCCGTTTGCTCAAACTTCCCTTGAAGCATGGCTTCGGCTGCAATGGCCAGTGGCCATCCCACCGTATCGGACATGCCCGAGTAAACCGCGTCCCGGCCCTCCAACCGCAATGAGCTTGTGACTTCGTGTTGTTCACCTTGGATTTCGTACAAAAACCGGTGCCACATGACGATCATATCCCGGTCTTTGGGCTTCAATTCCCATTTGACCTCCAACAATGCTTGAATGATCTGAGCAGGGGTTCCTTGCGTGATTTGAGGTCCTGATTGATCATCGAATAAGCCGAGCCATTTCAACCGAGTCAAGGTTTCCTCCGAGCAATGGGTTACGCGGCGAACGGCTGACTCAAGTCCTTCCTCCGCCCATTGAGCGGGAACAAAGGAACGCAACCAATCCGCCCAAGAACAACCCACGGGCCATGCCATGCTGACATCATCCCGGACACACCCCAACTGGACCAGAGCGTCCCATCCCGCGCAAAATCCTTCCCCGCGAAGCGTCCCTCGGACAAGGGTTTGAATGCCTTCCAATCCATACTTTTCAACGTACATAATGGAATCCCGATTGGGATATCCTTCAAATGATATCCCTCCCACTTCGATGGTTCGTGCATTTTGAAAAACCCGATGCGGCGGCACCAATCGATCCGACCCTCCGGCCAAAAACGTCGCAGGCCCCGCTTGCCCGGCAAGCACAACGTTGCGGGGGTTCCAACTGAATTTATAATGCCACGGATTATCATCGGAATCCGGAGCGATTAACCCTCCGCAATACGATTCAAATTCCAACATTTTCCCTCCTTCGCCAACGATCCTGTCCAGCACTTGCTTGGCACTCAAATGATCGATTCCGGGATCCAAACCAATCTCATTCAAGACCAGCACGCCCTTCTCCACTGCGCGGTCATGCAATGCTTCCATTTCGGGGCTTACATAACTTGGCGTTATCACTGGCACGCCAGCCTCAATGGCCACCGCGGCAATTTCCGGATGTAAAAATGCGGGAACCATGGAGATGACCAAATGTGCTGATCTGATTCGATCATCTCGACTTGCATTGTTTTTCGGGTCAATCGCAAAGGCCTCAGAGGCGGGATGCGCTGAGCATTTTCGATGCGCCAACGCCACGTCCACATCGCCAACGGCTACCTGCCAATTGTTGGCTTCTGATCGATTCAAGAGCTCCTGGATCAGTGAAGAACTTGAACGACCCGCACCTAACACCACTACCGATTTCTTTGACTCCATTGCCTTTTGCTTTGCGTCAAAGATAAATAAGGATTGAAGCTTGGCATGGAATTCGCATCATTGACGCAGCATTCGCATTAACTTGGCGTCTGAAATTTCGAAATGGCATTGACTTTTAAAAGCACCCGGTTCAGCACTTGGACATTCGTCATTACAATCTGCGCATTGACCGCCATGATTGGCTGTTCAGGGTCTAAGGCATTTGTCAAACGCGGAATGAAAATGGAAGAAGTCGGCATGATGCAGCAAGCAGCCAACTTTTATTACACGGCCGTTACGAAAGACGCATACAATCCGGATGCATTGGCCGGCATGCAGCGTGCTGGGCAATGGGTGCTCAATGATTATCTGGCGCGATTTGATGAGGCACGATTGGCGGGAAATCGAGGGTCAGCAGTCTCTGCCTTCGAAAAAGCGAAGGCCTACCAAAACAAAGTCGAACGCCTCGGGATTGGCCTACTGATCTTGAGCGAAACGGAAGCCGCCTACATACGGGTAAAAAACGATCATTTGGAGGAGGTCTATGAAGAAGCTGTGGCGCACCTCGAAATCGAAGCGTTCAGTGAATCTCTGCGGGATTTTGACGAAGTGCTGCGGTTGGACCCGGAGTACAAAGACGCCAAATCCCTTGCGGACATTGCCTATTGTGAGCCGCTCTACAGAAACGGCTTGAAAGCCCTTGAGCGCGAGCACTGGCGTTCTGCCCATGATGACTTCAATGCCTGCGTTGCCCGTGACGCCAACTTCAAAGACGCCAAAGTTTTGCGCGACGAATGCCTCGAAAAGGGCCAGTTCGCCATTGCACTCGTGAATTTCGAAAACGGATCCAACCGACTGGGCATGGAAACCAAGCTCAAGTCATATGTTCAGCAGGCATTGGGAGAAAGCCAAGACCCCTTTCTGCACTTGGTTGATCGGGAAAATCAAGAGCTCATCCTGCAAGAGCAACAACTTACATTGAGCGGCGTAATCGATGCCAACTCTTCGGTCGAAGTTGGCGGCTTGATGGGAGCCAAAGCGATATTGAAGGGAACCGTGATTTCGTGCGATGTAAACACCTCCTCGAGGCAGCGCACTGATATGCAAGGGTTTGAGAGCTATAAAGTTGCCAAGGTCAATGAAGACGGCAAGAAAGTATACGAGACCAAATACCGTCCTGTGATGTACCAAAAGTACCAGCAAACCAGAAACGTGAAGGTCACCGTCCAACTTTCTCTCATCTCGCTCGAAACTGGCAAAACAGAAATGACGGAGATCATCAAACGCGAGCAGAATGACCTGATTGAATACGCCCGTTATGGAGGAGACAACAATAACATCTACCCCGCTCGAAGCAATGGGAGTCTTTGGCGATTGGGGCGTCGGGATTTACTGGAGCAATTGCAAGCCAATACCAACCTGCGGTCCGAAGCCTCCATGGTCGATGCCGCAATTTCTGATATAGCGAATGCTTCACGTTCACGTGTGGAAGCTGAAGCGAAACGCATGGTTCAATGATGCAAAAATCATCATCTTTCTTCCTCGGCTTTCGGCACGCAATGCAATGCGCCGGATTCGCAATGACTGTCTTGTTGGTCGGCGGATGTGCTGGCGCTAACCAATGGGGTGAAGCACCGGCTTGGGTCAATGAACGCCCCCGCATTAGCAGTGATTACATCGGCATTGCGAGCGCAGCCAAAACCCCGTTCGATTCAGATGCGTTTGCAACAGCCCAGAAGCGGGCACTGGCAGAGCTTGCGGGTCAAATCCGAGTGAAAATCGAAGCCTCGTCGATTCTTCACACCACCCAATTTCAGGGCATCGCCGGTCAAAATTTTGAAGAACGCATCCAAAGTGCTGCCACCGAAGATCTCGAGGGCTATGAACTGATTGGACGTTATGAAAATGAAACCGAAATCTGGGCATATTTTCGCCTGAACAAAGCGACATACCAACGTATTTTGAGTGAAAGCAAGGCAGCCTATCTAGATATCGCTGTGGGGCATTATGAATCTGCGCTCGAGGATCAATAGCAAGGCAATGCCGAGCTTGCCATTTAAGTCTACATCCGATGCTTGGAAGATTTGGAAACACACTGGGGTGAAGTCAATCTTTGGCAAGGTGCCGGAGGAGAAATTGCGCTGGACCGTGCGGCTCGGGACGGAATTTCCCGCTTGATGGGGGACATGCATCTCGAAGCCCAAGTGGACGGGGTTAAGCTCTCCTTTGCCGACCGCTACCGAGGCACGTTGGTCTGCACGGCAACACTCGGGAAGCGGCCGCTGAGCAAAGTCCCCATCATTTGGCGCTACAACCGAGGCACGCTGCCCAAAAGCGACAGTGGCAAGACCAATCCAGCCGGAGAAATCACCATCGGATTGAGTCAATTCGAACCCGGGACGCGTAACTCGGAGTTGAAGATTGAATTGGACCTTGAACGCCTTGCCCCGCGCATCGCTGAGGCCGCTGCGAAGGACCTTTTGAAGCACCTGCCCGTACCATCTTTGTCAGTTCCCATCGAACTCACCCCTCCAACCATCTACTTCAACACGAATGAAAGGCAGAAAGGGGAATTGCGGAATCAGCAATTGCTCCTGAATTCCATTGCAGAAGGACTGAGCAACCAAGGTGTAACGTGGGTGCAACGCAAGCAGGAGGCGGACCTCATCCTCACATTGGAATCCGATACCCGGGACAGCGGATCGGGCTCGGGATTCTACACCGCATTTCTCAATGCTACAGTGGTCCTAAAAACACCCGACGGCACTCCGATTCTTCAGCAAAACTTGAACGACATCAAAGGCGTTCACAACAGCTGGGAAACTGCCCATGCCGAAGCCTATCGAAAAGCAACGTTGGAAATCAAGGGAAGGTTCCTCCGCCAATTGGTCAATGCGCTCTACCAATGAGCCAGTTGAAATCGAAGCTTCGAGCCAAACGACAAACATTTTGGCATGTTTATTGAATTCACCAACTTGCATTCTCAAATCTGAAATCCCATACCCATGAAGAATATCCTACATACCATCGCCCTTATCGGTGCAACCACCGCCCTGGTACTTTCAGGCTGCAAAGGTGGAAAAGACACCTCGTCCACGCCAGAAACCCGCGGAGAGGTGCGGATTGTGGAGTACTGCTCCGGACCTGAATTCTTGACGAACGGAGAATACTTCCGAGCGTCTGCCACAGGCACAAGTCCACAGCGCGAGATCGCAAAAAAAATCGCACGACAAAATGCCGAGGCTACCCTCGCAAGAGCGGTTGAGGCGACGGTTGAGATTGTTGCCGAAAATCAAGCCACACAGTTAGGGTTTGGAACGACTGAAGAAGCCACGAGCAAATTCAACGAATTGTCCCGCACCATCGTCAACAAGAAGTTGACAGGCGCCATCACAATCTGTCAAGAGCTTACGATGACAGAGGACAAGAAGTACATTGCCTACTTGGCCATCGAACTGAGCGGCGGTGAATTGGCCAATGCATATGTGCAAGGATTAAAGCAGGAGGAGCGCATCCGAGCAGAATACAATTACGATCAATTCAAGGAAACCTTTGAAGAGGTCATGTCAAACTACCGCGAGCAATAATTGCGGGAGACAATCGCTGCGATTCACATCGATTGAAGCTCCGCTCTGGCCAATGCCAGGGCGGGGCTTTTTCTTTTAAGGTTCTTGCGAATCCAACCAGACCGGCACGCTTGAAAGTTCGGCCGGGTGCTCCAGTCGATGGGCTTTGACCCGGTTGATCCAATTTCGAAACATCGCCGGCCCCTGTGGAGTGAGTACAGATTCAGGATGAAATTGAACCGCATCAATGGGCAATTGCGGATGGGCAATGGCCATGGGCAAACCGTTCTCATTCCGGGCCGTCAATTCCAAATTGGGAGGGAAATTGCCCTCCTCCATGATCCAACTGTGGTAATGACCAACCGTTAAGGGAGCCGTGAGTCCTTCAAAGAGTCGTTCCGAAGCGATGGAGGTTAATTCCGAAGTCTGGCCATGCAAGACACGCTCCATGTTCACGAGTGTCCCCCCAAAATGCTGGACGATGGCCTGCAGCCCCAGCCACCCACCGAGCATGGGCACCTGGTGCGCAGATGCGATGGGCATAATGCGCAAGGGCTGACCGGCTTCATCGGGAAGGCCTGGGCCAGGAGACAGTACAATGCCATCGAACTGCACAATTCCAGCAGGGTTGATCGCATCATTGCGCATCACCTTCACCTCCACTCCACCTTGGCTGACCAACATGTGTTCAATGTTCCAGGTGAAGGAATCGTAATTATCTACCAGCAGAATGCGCATTGGTGTACTTCGATGTGCAAAGGTGGGAAATCCCTTCTTAGCTTCGCAACATGTCTGGCACCATTTCTTCATCCGACGCTGCAGCACCCGTGGCATCCTACAGCCAAGCGGTTGCGGCCGGTGATTTGGTTTTTGTCAGCGGTCAAATTCCCCTGAATCCTCAATCGGGCGAGTTGATTGCCCATTCGATTGAGGCTGCGACTGAGCAAAGCCTTCTCAATGTGCAACGCATCTTAGAATCGGCGGGATTGGAGCTACGTCATGTGGTTAAGGCCAGCGTTTTCCTCATCAACAGCGGAGATTACGCTGGAATGGATGCGACCTACAAAGGCATCATGCCCGAGCCTTTTCCCGCGCGTGAAGCCGTTTTTGTGGCGGGCCTACCGAAAGATTCACGCGTTGAAATCTCCGTCATTGCTCATACCCAACGTTGAATCAAGAACCGAAAAGCCATGTTTCTCAAGAAATTGCTGTATTACCTGAATCCTGTGAATTTGTTTCATCGAGACCCTGAAGCTGACACCAACCTGCGCATGATGCATGGCGTCAATAAGATCAGCCTGGTCATGTTTGTTCTCTGCCTCGGCGTGATGCTGGTGCGCTGGTTAGCGCGATAAAAGCCCCTCATCGTCACCGCCAATACCGTTCTTTAGAAGAGTAAATCGGTGTTGTTGTTGCGGTATTCCACCTTCAAATCTTTGAGCATTGACGCTTTAATGTTCAAGCGCAAGTAGATGCTCTTCCGCACGCCAATGGGAACCCAGTTCACTGACAACTCCCAGCAGTGCAAATCCCAGTACACATCCAATTGGGTGGGTGTCCACTCCTTGCGGACCAAGTCATAGCCGGTATTTACATCCACTCGGCAAAAATCCAGCACTTCAATGGAGCCGCGTAACCGTGCACTTTGAGTCATGATCAAGGTATCACGCTGGAGATCGGGTCGCCAGTTTTTACGAAGGTCGAGGTTGTAATCGGCGCGAAAGTTCCACGGATAAGCCCCATCGGTGCCACCATTAAACGAGCTTCCCAACGCTGCGTTTGCACGGGTCATGCGCAGGATCGGCTCGCCTTGGCTCACCAGAAACTGATCGATTCGCTGGCCACTCGAATCGCGCGCATAGGCGCTGTGTGCAATGCCCAAGTTGACCCGAACTTTGTTGAACAAGTCCGTATTGGCCCGGGTAACGATGTCACTCAAACCCAAAGAATCTGCAATGAAATTGTAATTCGCCGAGGTGACCAAATTGTCAATCAACCGGACCTTCCGCAATTCGCCCGTTTCCCTGTCCATCACTTTGGCTTCGACGTTTTGGCTGAGGCCAAAATTCACAGCTCCGGAAGCTCGAATGTCTTGGGGCACAAAACGATTGAGGCTGTACGGATTGAATTCATAGGATTCATCGTTGAGGCTAACCGTCTGTGTTCGCTGCAATTCTGGCGTATAACTCAGCCCCATCGTTGGACTTAGCACGTGCCGGATGGCTTGGACGCGGCGGTTGGGATTGAATTCAAAGGTGCCATAATATCGGGTTGAAGCATTGGCAGAGAGGCGCCAATCGCGGGTGGTTTGGAATCCGGATAGGGTGTCCGTCACTTGTTGTATTGCACCCGTTTCATCCTCGACCAATGCGCCATTGAGCTCCTGGAATGCCCAGAATTCATTGTATTGAAAACTGGGGGTAATGCTGACAAAACCAAGGCGCATTTGCGTTGAAGCAGAGGCATTGTGTTTGATGCCATTTCGAAAGGAAATGTTGGACCAATCGCCGGCCATGAACACGCTATCTGGCGCCTCCATGGTCTGCTCAAAGCGCGAAGAAGCCGACACTGCAATCTCATCCAACAACTAGCTCCGAGAAGAGGTCAATCCCAACAACTTTGACAAACTCGAACGCTGCAAATTGAGGGTCATGGAGGGCGCCGTCAAGTTAACGTTTCCGGTCTGTGAGTTTTGCGCATGCCGCGCGCTCAGGGCCAGTGAAATGGGCTTTCCGGGGAAGGACCGCGAATACTGAATGCTCGACTGAAAGGTATTCGTGAGGTAGTCTTGTTGATTGCTGGTGATGTTCGATTGAAAATGATTGTTTGAACCAAAATTCACACTGGTATTGAATCGGCTATTGGGACGGGCACGGTTGTCTTGGCTGTGGCTCCACCGCACAAAAAACTGGTTGGACAGGGACAAGGTCGGCAAGCCCGTGAAGCCGTTGCGAATCCGCTGGTAACTCAGGTTCAAATTGCCGCTTGCGCGGTAGCGTATGCGATAATTTGTACTGCTCCGAAGTGCCCATGAGCCACCGGTATAAATATCTCCAGTCAATCGCGTGTCGGCGTATTCTCCAATTGGCATGTAATACCCCAATACCTTGAGAAAGAAACCCAGGGCGCCACCATAACCATACCCGGTCATCAGAAGTCCTTGGCTGCGTTTTTCCGGAGGCGGCGGA
>CAXDQP010000071.1:0-8862 GCA_963991335.1 uncultured Flavobacteriales bacterium | reverse complement strand
CTACACTAGATCGCTCGTCGGCAGCGTCAGATGTGTATAAGAGACAGGATGGCAACCCCAACACCCACGCGTTTGTGGGATCACCGGAATTGGTCACAGCGCTCGCCATTGCCGGTGATTTGACATTCAACCCGTTGACGGATCCGCTGACGCTTCCTGATGGCACGAAAGTGATGCTGGAAGAACCCAAAGGGGATGAGCTTCCTTCGTCTGGTTTTGACGTTGAGGATGCGGGCTACGTGGCTCCGGCCGCAGATGGCAGTGGCGTCGAGGTCAAGGTGAATGGAGCGTCTGAGCGTTTGCAATTGTTGGAGCCATTCCAACCTTGGAATGGGCAAAACCTCATGGGGGCTCGGCTCTTGATCAAGGCTGCTGGAAAGTGCACGACCGACCACATTTCCATGGCAGGTCCTTGGCTGCGTTACCGCGGGCACTTGGATAATATTTCCAACAACACTTTGACAGGAGCGGAGAATGCGTTCAACGGCAAGCCCAATTCGGTTAAAAATCAACTCACAGGTGAGTACGGAGAAGTACCAGCGGTGCAGCGCGCATACAAAGCGGCGGGCATTCCCACTGTTGTCGTTGGCGATTCCAACTACGGCGAAGGCAGTTCTCGCGAGCATGCGGCTATGCAGCCGCGTTTCCTAGGGGTTGCCGCGGTGATCGTGAAGTCGTTTGCACGCATCCACGAGACCAATTTGAAGAAGCAAGGGATGTTGGGATTGACATTCGCGAACGAATCGGATTTCGATCTGATCCAAGAGGACGATGCATTCAACTTTGTGGACTTGGCGGCTTTTGCGCCGGGCAAGCCCCTGACCATCGAAATTGCTCATGCGGATGGTACGACCGACACAATTAAGGTAAATCACACGTACAATGCTCAGCAAATTGATTGGTTCCGAGCGGGTTCCGCTCTGAATTTGATCAAGCAACAGCAGTAATTTTTTTCGAGTGAATTCCTCCAAGGAGCCCCTGGACGCTGCTTGCGTCTCGGTTGAATTGGCGGGAGAAACGCTGGAATTGCATCCCGAGCGGTGCATGTGGTGGGCGAAAGAAAAAACCTTATTGGTTTCCGAAATTCACTTGGGAAAATCTGCTCATATTCGTAAAAATGGGATTGCGATTCCGAGGGATGTCAACGCTTCAAGCCTGAATCGCTTGGAGAATTTGATAGGCCAATACGAACCGCAACGTTTGCTGGTGCTCGGCGATCTTTTTCACAGCGCACTCAACGAGGAGTGGAATGATTTTCGAGGGTGGCTCACCCGGATTTTTACGGCGCACGGATTGGCGGAGTTTCGTTTGGTGGAGGGCAACCACGACGTATTGCCGGATGCTGCTTTTGAAGGACTCAAGGTGCAGCGAAGCGCCCGATGGAGCCTAGGTCCTTTTGATTTTGTTCATGACCCAATGGATTTCCAACGAGTGCGCACCCCCGGACGCATCGGCGTTGCCGGTCATTTGCATCCAGCCATTCGCCTTGCAGGCAAAGCCAGGCAGCAGCTGCGTCTCCCGGGTTGGTGGTTTCGCAGCCAGCATCAAATCTTGGTTATGCCCAATTTTGGGACTTTTACCGGGTCCTCCGTGGTGGACGTGAAGGCTGAGGATCAATTTTGGATTTGCACCGGGCAATCGGTCATGCCCGCAGAGTGAAGCGAATCACTCGATGTTTCCGGTGAAGGACCCTGTGAAAGCAACGGGGAGTCCAACGAGGGTGCTGTCAACCCACTCACGGAGTGTCAAATTGAACGTCACTTCTTCCGCACCACCAGAATAGGCTGGGTCAATCACAATGGATCCGTCCGTGGCTTTGTAATCCCTCACGGGGAACAAATCATCCCCTTGGTTGATGACCTGCACCAAGTGATTTACTTCCTCTTGCTGAACATAGAATACGACGTCGTCGAGGACGTCAAATGAAAACTGGAAGGTGATGTCGTGGGCGGGTACATGCGCATCCACTTCATCTGCCGTCCGTAAATCGGCTACAATATGATAGCTGCGTGAAAGTGGTTCAAGGCTATCAGGGACGACAGCTTCTGCCATTTTCAGGGCATAATCCGAGCCATTGAAAGCGATGCTTCCGCATTCACAGTTGTACACCGGATTGATGAAATCAGGGCTTTTGTAACATCCGGATGCCAAGCTCCAAGTAAGGGCAAGGGCCGCAAGCGCGACTAGCTTCAGGGGGGGAGAATTGAAAATCGTGGTCATCGTTACAAGGATTGCAGGCCGAAATATACACACTGCATCATTGGTTTCTGAGCAATGGATAGAGCAAATAAGCTTGGCGCTTGGCATGGAATGAAAGAAGTTCATCCATCCATTGCGCTGGGAAGTCCATCGGCCAGACGTTTTCATGCAGCGCTTGCCCCAAGGATTCGTTGCCGGTCAGCTTGGCCAAGAACGAAGGAGACCTGACGAAATCATCAGTGGCAGAATTCCATCGTTGGCTGCATTCCCACGCGAGCTGCCAGTCAAAACCACTGGCGGCTCGGGTCCATTCTGTTCCCAATTCAGTGAGGTCACGCCCGCTGCATCTGACATTCTCATGCTTGGGATGGGGTGCTGCTCCGGGAGTAGCAACGGGCATAAATGCGAAATCTCCAGCGTTTTCACCTGGCACGCCCATGCATTGAAACGGCAAATCGGTTCCTCTGCCAATGCTGGCACCAGTGGGCTCCAATGGACACAAGCTGGGATACAGTGCAATGGAGGTGGCGTTGGGCAAATTGGGACTTGGCGCAATGGTTGGATACCATTGGTCGCTGTGCGCATATCCTTGGCAGGGGATAATGATGAGCGGGCACTGCATCCCATTGGGAAGCCATCCCTCGCCATTGATCATCTGTGCCATTTCACCCAAAGTCATTCCATGCAAAACAGGAACCGGAAGCATCCCAACGAACGATTTCCATTTTGGATCGAGCATGGGCCCTGCCATCTGGTGTCCGTGGGGATTGGGTCGGTCAAGAACCACTACCACCTTGTCATTCTCAGCGGCGGCTTCCATGACTAAAAAAAGAGTACTCAAATAGGTGTAAAAGCGAGCGCCTACATCCTGAACGTCAAACAAAACCATGCGCACATCTGCGAGTGATGCGGCAGATGGTTTTTTGCTTTTGCCGTGCAAACTAAGGATGGGCAAGCCCGTGCGGGCGTCAGTGCCATCTTCAAAGTTGGCGCCGTTGTGCAAGTCTCCCCGAAAACCATGCTCAGGAGCAAAAACCTTCTGGACGTTTATTCCAAGAGCCAAGAGCGTATCAATGAGGTGGGCAGAGCTTCCTGTGTGTCCTTCTCCAATGACCGAAGTGGCGTTGGCTACCACTGCGATGGGTGCCCGACTGCAGGATTCATAAATGGCCTGTATGTTTTCGTTTCCGAGACGAACACGAAGCGGAGGGACGCTTCGTTCTCGGCAATGCAGGGTGCCGTGCTCGAAATCAATCGCCAAACCGATCGGGGCAGGCGACGCGGATTCCTGTCCAAATAGCGTGAACTGAAAAATCACAACTGCAAAGAGGGTGAATGATATTCTCATTGGATTCTTCATGCGTCTAAAGTAGCGACGTAATTTGGCACCTGTGAAAAGCCAACATCATTTATGAGTTATCGGACTTCCTTATCGCGGCTGATCGCTCGGCGACTCGCAGGAAGTCACGGGCGAGCCACCTGGTCGAAACCTGTCGTTCAGATAGCAACAGCGGGGGTGGCCATCGGCATCGCCTTGATTGTGATTGCCACATCCATTGTCCACGGATTCCAGAGTGAAGTCAAAGAATTGGTGGTGGGTTTTGGTTCTGACATCCAAGTGCTCAACGGCGATTGGAAAGATCAAAAAATCAAACGATCCGAAACCGTTGAGGAAACCCTGCGGTCGCTTCCTGAAGTTCGAAGTGTTCATCCGTTTTTCACATCGCCGGGAATTGTCGAGTCTCAATCGGGGCTGAAGGGGGTGGTGCTCAAGGGAATGAGCGGAGAAACTTCTGGGGGGATGCTGGAAAAGTTTTTGGTGCAAGGCACTGTTCCTTCGGCCGGTAGCCAAGACACAGCCATTTTATCGCTTGAACTGGCAAGTCGGCTGGAATTGGAACTTTATGACCGACTCACGCTATACCTCATTGGTGGGCCAAGTGGGATACGACCTCGAACGATGGTGTTGGGTGGAATTTACCGAACAGGTTTGATCGAATACGATGAAGAATTCATGTTCGTCCCATCGAAATCCATCCAATCCACTACGGGATGGGGGATGGAACTGCACTTGCTTGAGGAAAAAGGCGCAGTTGAGGCACGGGCATTCGGAGGTAGTCGCAGCCCAAAGGTCACCTGGAGCGTCATTCAACCCAGTGGAAAAGCATCGCCTCTTGGATGGAGCAGTTCGGGAACCCATCCCTTGGATCAGGTGACGGCTAATGCGATCATGGTCGTGGCGGAATCTCGGGATTTGGAATTCAATGCGCTGCCGGACACCTCGTGGCGGCGGAAATTGGACGGTACATGGCGCGCCGAACACACCGAACCCGCTTGGGGAAAAGCGGCCAGCGGATATGAAGTGTACCTTGAAAATGATGCAGATTTGTGGACGACAGAAGCCAATGTGTACGCAGCGCTCCCTCTCGGTTGGGTGACCCAAACGGTGACCCAACAAGCCCCTGAAATGTTCACATGGCTGGGCATGCTGGATTTGAATGTTGAAATCATCATTGGACTGATGGTTTTGATTTCCATCATCAACATGACTTCCGCTCTATTGATTTTGATTTTGGAGCGAAGGCCCATGGTGGGCATGCTGAAAGCCTTGGGCATGTCCGATGGGCAGGTGTTGCGCATCTTCATCTGGCAGGCAGCGCGGATTTTGAGCAAGGGTTTTTGGATTGGAAACGCGCTTGGTCTGCTGGTGGTTTATGTCCAATCCACTACGGGCTGGATTGGATTGGATCCTGAAGCGTATTACCTCAGCGAGGTGCCGATTCAATTGGATGCGGCTTTTTTAGTGCTGGTGGAAATGCTGGTTTTCAGTCTCTGCGTTGCAATGATGTTTTTTCCAGCCCTTGCTTCTACGCGAATCCGGCCTTCGGAAGCCTTGCGCATCAATCGTTGATTTTGAGCGTTGATGCCAATTTGAAATGATTCGGTTTTTTTGCCATTTCTAACCGCGATATCGTCGTTACCTTTGCCCCCTATGCAACGAGCTAAAAACGTTCATCAGAACATCTTGACGACCATTGGCAATACGCCGATGATCAAGATGCAGAACATGACCCAAGATTTTCCTTGTCCAGTATACGCCAAGGTCGAATACTTCAATCCTGGTCACAGTGTCAAAGATCGCATGGCCCTTCGAATGATCGAAGATGCCGAGCGAGATGGACTATTGAAGCCAGGAGGTACCGTGATAGAGTGTACCAGTGGGAATACAGGAATGGGGCTTGCTTTGGCGTGTTCGGTCAAAGGTTACAAGCTGATCTGCACCATGAGCGACAAGCAATCCAAGGAGAAGATTGACATCTTGCGAGCCATGGGGGCAGAAGTTCACGTGTGCCCGACCAACGTTGAAGCCGATCATCCGGATAGTTATTACAGCGTTGCAAAGCGCTGCAATGAAGCGGATCCAAATAGTTTTTGGTGCAACCAATACGACAACAAGTCCAACCAAGAAGCGCATTATGTTTCTACGGGTCCAGAAGTCTGGGAACAGACGGAAGGCAAGGTTACTCACTTTGTAGTGGGCGTAGGAACAGGTGGAACCATCAGTGGTACCGGTCGTTTTTTGAAAGAACAAAACCCGGATGTTCAAATTTGGGGCATTGACTCATACGGCAGTGTTCTGAAGAAATACCACGAAACTGGGGAGTTTGATGAGTCTGAAATTTATCCCTACATCACAGAGGGAGTGGGAGAGGACATCCTACCGGCGAATGTCAATTTTGACGTCATTGATCATTTCGAAAAAGTTACGGACAAAGATGGCGCATTGACCGCGCGTGAAATGGCACGAAAAGAAGGGCTTTTTCTAGGATACAGCTGTGGCAGTACATTCCAAGGCTTGCGCCAATTGAAAGACCGGCTCAAGCCCACCGATGTCGTCGTTTGCCTCTTTCACGATCACGGTTCACGCTACGTAGGGAAAGTCTACAACGATGAATGGATGAAAAGCCACGGGTGGCTTTGATTCCGCTGAGCCCGGGAGGCTCGCGCTTTATTTCTTGAAATTCAGAACGGTCGAGCGAATGATGGCAATGCAGTCATCGAGTTCTTGTTCCGTGATGACCAAAGGAGGAGCAAAACGAATGATATTCCCGTGGGTAGGCTTTGCGAGCAGACCATTGTTCTTGAGCGCGACACACAAATCCCACGCAGTTGAACTGTCGGGCGTGTCGTTGATGATTACCGCATTGAGCAAACCCTTGCCCCGCACGTTCACAATCAAAGAGCTTTCACGTGCCAAGTCGCCCATGGCGCTCCGAAATCGCTTGCCGAGGGTTCGGGCATTTTGTGCCAATTGCTCTTCGACAACGACCTGCAACGCCGCGATGCCCACTTCAGCGGCAACCGGATTGCCTCCAAAGGTGGAGCCATGTTGCCCCGGGTGAATGACCCCCATGATGGCTTCATCAGCCAAGACGGCAGATACCGGATACGCTCCACCCGACAATGCTTTTCCTAAGATGAGAACATCGGCTTTGGAGAAAGTCGATTGCCGCTCACAATGCCCCGCACATGTGCAGTTTCCGCAAGTGGCGAGAAGCGAACCTGTCCGCGCAATTCCAGTCTGCACCTCGTCTGCAATGAACAATGCTCCGGCCGCTTTGCACAAGGCGTGTGCACCGCTCACAAAGGACTCGTCTGGGGTGTATACCCCAGCCTCGCCTTGGATGGGCTCTACCAAAAATGCCGCGACATTAGGATCCTGCAGTGCTTGTTCCAATGCGTTCAGGTCGTTGTAAGGAATGACTTCAAACCCTGGGGTATAGGGACCAAATCCTCCGGTGGCGTCGTCATCGGTGCTGAAGCTTACGATGGTCGTGGTGCGGCCATGGAAATTCCCATCGCACGTAATTATTTTGGCCTGTCCAGCGGGTACTCCTTTGACGTCGTAGGCCCACTTTCGGGCAATTTTGATTGCGGTTTCAACCGCTTCGGCGCCCGTATTCATGGGGAGCACCTTGTCGTAACCGAAATAGCGCGTCACGAACTCCTCATATTTGCCCAAGTTGCTATTGAAAAAGGCACGGGACGTCAACGTCAGCTTTTCCGCTTGTCGCGTCATTGCTCCCACGATTTTTGGGTGACAATGGCCCTGGTTGACCGCGGAATACGCACTCAAGAAGTCGAAGTATTCCACCCCTTCGATGTCCCAAACGCGAACCCCATCGCCTCGATCGAGGACAACCGGCAACGGATGGTAATTGTGAGCGCCATGCGCATTCTCAAGCGCCATGGCTTCTGAAGAAGTCTGAGGTGTTTTCAATTCCATGCAGCAAAGATAACGCTAAGAAGGAGGCTTATTCCACTGGGATGTTGGCCGACTCAATGGTGCCTTGGATGCCTTCCAACGCTCACCTTTGGCTCGCGAGGCAGTGATGGATGTTGATTGCGGAATTCGCGGAGGCTTCTGCCGAAATTAGGTTTGGAGCAGACGTGGATTGAAAATAGAAATTTGGGGCGTATTTTTGCACTCGAAATCAAAAAAATGCCATGGCAACAAACCGCACCTTCACCATGATCAAGCCCGACGCAACCGGCGCTGGTCACACGGGTAAAATCATAGACCGCATCATTGATGCAGGTTTCTCAATCAAAGCGATGAAATGGACGCAACTTTCATTGGCAGACGCGCAGGCATTCTATGCCGTTCATGCTGAACGTCCATTCTTCGGGGAGCTGACCGAATACATGTCCAGTGCTCCGATCGTTGCGGCTATTTTGGAAAAAGACAATGCTGTTGCGGATTTCCGTACGTTGATTGGGGCCACGAATCCAGCAGAAGCCGCACCAGGAACGATTCGTGCGGATTTTGCGGAGAGCATCGCTGCGAATGCCGTGCACGGCTCGGACAGTGATGATAACGCCGCGATTGAAGGAGCGTTTTACTTCAGCGCCCGCGAGTTGGCCTAATTTCCTAGGGATAGAAAAAAAAGCCACCCCCATCGGGTGGCTTTTTTTGTGCGCTACAAAACCGTTAGGAGCTGGCTGTCTTGTGGGCGATCCACGAAGCGGTTAGTCTTTGAAAAAGGCGTCAGCAAAATTCAAAAGCACCAGTTCTTTCTGGGCCCTCGTGAAGGCTGTGTAAAGCCAACGCATCCATTCCAAGTCAATGGAGTCTTCGGTCAGGAATCCAGGATCAATGAGCACCATTGGCCATTGTCCACCTTGCGCCTTGTGGCAGGTCATTGCCCAACCAAATTTTACCTGTAGTGCCTGGAAACAGGGGTCTGCTTTGACGGCTTTTCGGATAGCTGTTTTGGAGCCCAAGTGTGCATAGTCGAGACCGATGGCTTCCTCCAGGGCTTGGGTCTGTGCGTAGGGAATTTGAGGAAGATCAGACTCCAAAATACTGAGGTTGATACACACTTCAAACACCGGAGATTCGGGCGCATCGGCAAATTTCACCTCAACTTCGGCGAATGAGATTCCATAACGTTCAAATCGCTTGAGAACTTTGGTGACTTCCAGCCCGTCTCCATTGGCTAGGAGCGTGGTTTGTATATTTTCTACCTGCGCGAGCCAATGGTAATTGTTTCGAACCACCATCAGGCGATCGCCGGCTTCGAGAGACTCTTCCCTCCACAAAATGCGGTGTCGGATTTGCTGATTGAATTGCTGAGCGCGTTTATTCGATCGGGTAATCAG
>CAXDQP010000070.1:0-8874 GCA_963991335.1 uncultured Flavobacteriales bacterium | reverse complement strand
GAAGGCGCTCAGGACCAATTATCCTGAAATTGCAGCGCGATGAGGGAGTAGGGTTTCACATTGCTCAGTTCCAGACCATGCGTCCTTCTTAAGTTGCGCCATAGCTTCAGGGCTGCTCTTCGCAAGTTGATTCGCAAGTCGTTCTACGTCTGCATCAAGCGCTTCAATGGTTTCGTGAATTCCTGCAAAAAGACCATGATCCAGCGCCCACTCTGCGGAAAACCATTGAGTAGCATCAATGGCCAATGTTTGAAATGCGCTGAGTCCGATCTTTCTTTCGACGGCAGGTCCTACTACAAACGGACCAATGCCAATGGCGAGTTCTGACAGTTTCACAGCAGCGTGTTTAGTCGCTACTGCATAATCGGCAGCCGCCGCAATGCCCACGCCGCCGCCAACTGCTTTGCCTTGTACGCTGCAAATAACAAATTTGGGGCACCTTCTGATGGCAAGAATTACTTTGCTGAACCCACTGAAGAATTCCAGTCCTTGTTCTTTGTTTTCGATCGCAATAAGCTCATCAAAACTCGCTCCTGCACAGAAGGCGCGATTTCCTCCTGATTTCAGTACAATAACTGCGCAACTTGAATCTTGGCCTGCTTGATCAATGCAATCAGCAATCTGAGACAAAAGCACTCCGGGCAATGAGTTGCTTGAGGGGTGCTCGAAAACGATTGTTCCTACTCCACTTGACGTTTGAAAGACAACTGTGCCGGAATCGGTCATGGTGTTGGGGTTAATCGCGTTGTTCCAAATTTACAAATGCACGGTCATTTGCACCGGTAAAAACTTGGCGGGGACGACCAATTGGCTCCCTGTTTTCGACCATTTCTTTCCATTGCGCAATCCATCCGGGCAAGCGTCCGAGCGCGAACATCACGGTAAACATATCTTTCGGGATATTCAAGGCCCGATAGATGATGCCCGAGTAAAAATCGACATTCGGATACAGCCCGCGAGCCACGAAATACTCATCGTTGAGGGCAACCTGCTCCAGTTCTTTGGCAATATCCAAAACGGGGTCTTCTATCCCCAATTGCTCCAGGACTTCATCTGCAGCTTTCTTAATGATTTTGGCGCGCGGGTCAAAATTCTTGTACACGCGGTGCCCGAATCCCATCAATCGGAAAGAGTCGTTTTTGTCCTTGGCTTTGTTGATCCACTTCTGCAGATCGCCACCGTCTTCTTTGATGGCTTCTAACATCTCAATGACAGCTTGGTTTGCTCCGCCGTGCAGAGGCCCCCAAAGTGCAGCGATGCCTGCAGATACCGAACTGTATAAGTTTGCTTGTGAGGACCCTACAACCCTTACTGTTGCAGTGGAGCAGTTTTGCTCGTGGTCCGCATGCAGGATTAGAAGTTTGTTGATGGCGCGTTCAACGACTGGGTCCACCTCGTAATTCTGAGTAGGCAATCCGAACATCATCTTTAAGAAGTTGCCACAATAGCCCAAGTCATTGGATGGGTAGACTGTCGGATGCCCTGTGTTGTGCTTGTACGCTTGCGCTGCAAGTGTGGGCAACTTTGCAATCAATCGATGAATCGTTTTTTCGATATCGACGACAGAGCGATTCGGGTTTTGCGATTCTGGATAAAAGGTGCTGAGGCTTGAAATCATGGAACTTAACATGCCCATTGGATGCGCCCCGGCGGGAAAAGCTTCGAAAAAGCGTTTCATGTTTTCATGCAACAGCGTGTGGTGCGTGATGCTGTCGGTGAAGTATGTCAACTGCTTTTCATTGGGCAGTTCACCATAAATCAGCAAGTAGGCTACTTCAAGAAATGACGCCTTATCCGCCAAGTCTTCAATGGCATACCCTCGGTACCGCAGGATGCCATTCTCACCATCCAAATAGGTAATGGCACTCTGGGTTGAACCGGTGTTTTTGAATCCATAATCCAGCGTGATGTAGCCAGATTGTGCCCTGAGTTTCGAAATGTCGATGGCTTTTTCGTTCTCACTTCCTTGGATGACCGGAAATTCGTATTCGGTTCCGTCGAGAATGATGCGTGCTGTTTCACTCATTTCAGAGGCTTGGATTTGGTGGTGTATTCAACTGCGCATGCGTACCCAATTGTACCTGCGTTCTAATTTTGCAAATATACAAGATTGTGGACCGATTGCAGCTATTGCGACCGCGTCTTGATGGAGTTGAGCTTGCTCGCTCCAATCCCTCGTTATTGGAAGGTAGGCTGGAAATTATCTCGATAGGCTTCCCATTCTGCCTGAACGACATCTCCATCGAACTTTTCGACGAAAAACTTCAAATACATTTCAAGTTGAGGAGGTGTTTTGTACCCTGAGATGGGGGCGATGACATCGGCGTTTTCATCCAAGTAAACCAGGGTAGGATATGCATTGACATTCAAGGCACGTGATAGTTGGTGAGGGCTATTGCGTCCTCGTACATTCTGTTTCCATCCTGGATTTTCAAAGGTTTTTCCTTTGAACTGCACAGGATTGGGGGATTCCGCGTCAAATTTCACGGAGTAATAATTTGCATTCATGTAATCAATGACTTGTTGATTGGTGAATGTTCTTGACATCATCATCTTGCATGGACCGCACCATTGGGTATAAACGTCCATGACAATTTTTCGCGGTTCATTTTGTTGAGCGGCTACCGCCTCCTCCAAGCTCATCCAATTGACTTTGGCCTGCTGTGCTTGCGAGGTTGAGGCTAAGATAAAGATGAGAACAAGGGTTCCAAGAGCGTTTCCTAATGAAGACATGGCAAGTAATTTGATGCAATATCGCAAAAGAAAAGCGCCATTCGGCGCTTTTCAGAAAGGTTATGATTTGAATGGATCCGAAATAATCTTGAATGGAATTACTTCACACCGTGCATGAGCTTGTTCAGTGGCTTGTTCAAGAGTGCGATGAGTACAGCGAAAACCACCAATACCATACCAATCGTGGAGAATACATCGGTGTACTGTGCCAGTCCCTCTGCACCGGTGAGCGTTTCACCGGAATCCCCGTGACCACCTGTCATTGAAGCAATGATTCCACCCGCATAATTGGCGATTGCGAAGCTGAGAAACCACCCGCCCATGGCTGTTCCTGCCATGCTTTTGGGAGATAATTTGGTGACCATGGAAAGACCAATGGGTGACAGGAATAATTCACCGGTCGTGTGCAACATGTACAAAAACACCAGTGTCAGCAGTGGAACCAATGCCTGCTCATCCGCAAATTGAACGCCGATCAGCGTGACCAGGAAACCTGCGCCTAATTGCAGGATGCCCAATGCAAATTTCATCGGAATGCTCGGATTCCGTCCGATTTTGTCCAATTTGACCCACATAACCGAGAAGATGGACCCGAAGATGATGATGAAGGCTGGGTTGAAAAACTGCGTCATGGAAGCCGGCATGGTCCAACCCAAAATGTCCCGGCTAACATTGCGATCTGCGAATAATGTCAGCGAAGTACCCGCTTGCTCGAAGCAAGCCCAAAATACGATGTTGATGATCATGAAAATGACCAACGCAATCATTCGGTCCCGCCACATTTTACCCTCCTGAATTCCTGCACGAATCAGCGAGGCCGCCACGAGTACGAACAAACCCGTCAGCAAATAAGTCATCCATGAATTTTGGCTGATGAGGAAATAACAAAGGGGAATCAAGGCCAATGACCCGACGGATATTGCCTGGTACATCTTCAAAGGCCCAACAGCCTTGTGGCCTTCTTCTGTGATTTCTAAGCCCGGGGCGGCTGCGTAATTGTCTCGTCCGGTCCAGAAGATAAGAAGTCCTGCAAGCATACCGATACCGGCGAGTCCAAATCCGTAATGGAATCCATAGGTTTCTCCTACGTAGGCTACTACTGTGGTGGCCAATAAGGCGCCTATATTGATGCCAATGTAAAAGATGGTAAAACCGGAGTCGCGCCTTGGATCGCCGTCCGCGTAAAGTTTGCCGACGATGGTCGAGATGTTCGCTTTGAAATAACCGTTGCCAACAATGAGGGCCCCCATTCCAAGGAGCATCACGGTGTCGCTTTTCAAAACCCCAGCACCGACCATTGCAAACTCACCGATGGCCATTAACACGGCACCCAAGAGAATGGCATAGCGATAGCCCAAGTACTTGTCCGCCATGCGGCCCCCCAATACAGGAGCGGCATAAATTAAAGCGGTATATGCGCCGTAGATCAGGCTGGCCTCTTTGTCCCCATTCATCAAGGATTTCACTAAAAAGAGAGTCAATAGTACGCGCATGCCATAATAGCAAAATCGCTCCCACATTTCAGAAAAGAATAGCGTGTACAGTCCTCTAGGATGGCCGTTAGCCGTGGTGTTGGAATCAGTCATATTTTGGGTTGATTAATTTCGTGATAAACGCAAGTACTCCTTGCTCAGTCGAATGTAGGGAATTAAAAATTTTCGTCGACAAAATCGAGCATCATGTTGTAAAGGTGAAGCCGGGTGTTGCCCCCGTATATGCCGTGATTACGATCGGGATAAACGAAGAAATCAAAGTCTTTTCCTGCTGCAACCAATGCATTGACCATTTCCATGGAGTTTTGATAATGCACATTGTCATCGGCAGAGCCATGGACCAATAGGAGAGGACCTTCTAATTTTTCGGCGTGATTCACAGGGCTGTTGTCATCGTACCCACGTGCGTTTTCAGAGGGAGTCTGCATGAAGCGCTCGGTGTAAATGGTGTCGTAGTAGCGCCAATTGGTCACCGGTGCAACTGAAATTCCAGCGCTGAAGACTTCGGCCCCTTTGGTCATGCTCAACAATGTCATGAAGCCACCGTAGGACCATCCTTGAATGCCAATGTGATCTGCATCAACGTATTCCAATCCACCAAGATGCTCTCCAAAGTCGATAAAGTCTTCCGTCTCCAGTTTCCCAAGTTCTTTGTACGTGCTGTGTTCAAATATTCGGCCGCGTTTCGGGGTGCCCCGTGGATCGCAGCTGGCAACGATGAATCCGCGTTGCGCGAGAAGCTGATGCCAGTAATAATTAGCGCCACCCCAACTGTCCTCTACGGTGTTGACTCCTGGACCACCATAAATCGCTACATAAACAGGATAAGAATTGTTGGGGTCGAATCCAGGAGGTTTGATCATCCAGCAATTCAAGTCAACACCTGCATCATTGGTGAACGTAAAGAATGTCTTGGGTTGCATGTTATATGATGCCACTTTGTCCTTTAAGGATTGATTGCTTTTCAATTCCCGCACCACATCGCCATTTCGATTGCGCAAAGTATAGTTTGGCGGCGTATTGGCATTGTGATGGGTATGAATGTAATAATCGAAAGAGTCAGAAAACCGAGCGCTGTGCGTGCCAGACTCATCTTGAAGAATCGTCATTTTTCCTTTGAGATTGACACGCGCGAGGTGCGTCTGCGTTGCTCCTTTTTGTGAGCAGGAGAAGTAAATTTCCTTCCGTTTTTCATCAAATCCTTGAACTTCTAAGACGTCCCATTCACCTGAGGTCAATTGCACGTCATTTCCCTTCCCGTCCGCATTGAATTTGTACAGGTGGTTGTAACCGTCGCGTTCACTTGTCAAAATGAAGGACTTACCGTCATTGACAAACCGAATGTCATCTGTGATGTCGATGTAAGTATTGCACGATTCTGTCCAAACTTCTTTCATCATCACTCCTGCAGCGCCCGCCGCAGCACAATCGCCAATGAGTATGCTCATCTCACTTTGGTGGCGATTCATGGTCATCAGCACGAGTTGTTCGCTGTTCATGCCCCATTTCACCCGTGGAATGTATTCAGTTTTCGAATTGAGTACAGATGATGTCCTGCCCGTTTCGGTATTGAAGACAAAGACATTGACCTCCGCATTGTCTTCTCCTGCTTTTGGGTATTTGAACGTGTACGGTTCAGGGTAGAGTTGGCCGTACATCGGCATGGAAAACTCCTTTACACCGGATTCGTCGAATCGGTAAAAAGCAAGGAATTTGCCATCAGGGGACCAAAAAATACCATTGTCCTTTCCAAACTCTTCCTCGTAAACCCAATCGGTAGCGCCATTGATGATTTTATTGCGCTCCCCGTCCGTAGTGACTTGAGTTTCCACGCTTGATTCGAGGTCAACGATGAAAACATTGTTGTCACGAACGAAGGCAACTTGCTTCGCATCTGGCGAAAAAGCTGCCAATCGCTGCTTGCCAGTTTCGAAATCAGAAAGGGGACGTGTGACTCCCGTTTCAAGATTGTGCGTGTAGTAGTTGGCGAAGAATGAATGCCGGTAGATGCCTTCTGTTTCTGTGGTGATGAGTAAATTCGATTCATCTGCAGAAAACTCATAGCCGTTAAATCCCTTACTGGCGTCCTGAAAAACTTGCAGGCTGGTGGCAATGGTGTCCACTGCCTCGCCCGAGCGATACGCATACTTTACAATGGAACTGCCCGACTCGGAGCGCTCCAAGCTAGTGTAATGCTTCCCGTCGTTCATTGAGCGAACGCCACTGACGTATTCCCCCCTGAATTCCCCGCTTGACCAGATCAAATCGTTGGAAAGCAACTGGAAGGGGAAGTCTTGCGCGACAGCTGCTCCATGGAAGCCCAGTGCGAGGATTAATGCACAGGCAGCTTGCTTCATAATTTCGGATACATCAATGTTTTTCATGTTGTTGGATTTCGAATGGAGAAAGATAGGAAGTTGGCTTTCGTTCGCCGGCATGTAGATGGGTTGAGTTATGTTTGATGGCATGATGGATTTGTGGATAAAATCATTCGAAGAAGAATTTGCGGACGCTTGTACGCTCAAAACAGACCGCGAGAGTTTGGACCGCGCAGCTTCTGATTATACCGAGGACTTGCACTTCCAGCCTGAAATAGTCGTTGAGCCTAAGCGGACTAGCGACGTCAGTCGCATCATGTGCTGGGCGAATGAACGGGGAATTCCCGTTACACCCGCGGGTGCATTGACTGGGCTGAGCGGTGGAGCATTACCCGTCAATGGGGGCATCGCCTTGTCGACCCGACAAATGAACCGCATATTGATGGTCGATGAAATCAATCACCAAGTGAGGGTTCAACCGGGCGTGATTGTCCAAGAGCTGCAGGAACATGTCCAATCCGTAGGTTTGTTTTATGCGGTTGATCCGGCTTCTCGCGGCACCTGCACCATTGGCGGAAACATTGCCGAAAATAGTGGGGGGCCGCGTGCTGTAAAGTACGGTGTGACCAAGGATTGGGTGCTCAACCTTGAAGTGGTTTTGGCCGATGGTTCTATCATTCAAACGGGAGCTAACACACTGAAAAACAGCACAGGTTATAATCTTACGTCACTTGTTGTAGGAAGTGAGGGTACCTTGGCAATTGTCACTGAAGCGACATTAAAGTTGTTGCCTTGGCCTGCGCACAATGCGCTAATGTTGGTGCCATTTGCGAGCGCGGAGGGCGCTTGTGCCGCCGTAGCTGAAATCTTTAAATCCGGGTCACAGCCTTCAGCGCTTGAATTCATGGAGCGTTCCGCCATTGAATTGGCCCAAGATTTCACAGGTGACCATTCATTGAAGCTTTTGCCTGATACGACCGCACACTTGCTGATCGAGGTGGATGCCTTCCGTTTTGATGATCTGATGCCACAGATCGAACGGTTTTTGCCAGTGATTGCCCACTGTGGCGGAGGCGACCCACTCTTTGCGGCCGATGAGGCTTCAAAAAATAAACTCTGGCGTTTGAGACGTGCTGTGGGCGAAGCCGTCAAAGCCAAAAGCACCTACAAGGAAGAAGACACGGTGGTGCCCCGTGGAGCGCTGCCCCAACTGCTTCGAGCGGTTAAGAAGATTGGTCGGGATTTTGGCTTTGAGAGCGTCTGCTACGGGCACGCTGGCGATGGGAATTTGCACGTGAACATCTTGAAGCAAGAAATGCCCGATGCACGCTGGGAGGAGGAATTGCCCTTGGCCATTCGTGCTATTTTTGAGGAAGTGATTGCGTTGGGAGGCACATTGAGTGGAGAGCACGGCATTGGCCTGGTTCAGAAGCCTTTTATGGACCTTGCCTTTCCGGAACGCGCATTGCAGCTGCAACGTGAGATCAAAAAAGCATTTGATCCCAAAAACACATTGAATCCGGGTAAAATATTCCCTGAAGCATAATATGCTGAAATCGTGTGGCTTTCATAAATCTGAATTAGGTTTGTGACCGATTACAAATTCACGACATGGCCAACGATTTATTAAGGGGGAAAAAGGGCATTATTTTCGGTGCATTGAATGACCAATCCATTGCTTGGAAAACAGCGCTTCAAGCACATGCGCAAGGCGCAGAATTGGTCCTAACCAATGCACCTGTCGCAATGCGGATGGGAGAAATTAACAACCTCTCGAAACTGGTGGGCGATGCTCCTGTGATTCCGGCAGATGCCACAAGTGTTGAAGATCTAACAGCCTTGTTCGAAGGTGCAATGGAGCATTTCGGGGGACAGGTCGATTTTGTCCTTCATTCCATTGGCATGAGCCCCAATGTTCGAAAAGGCAAGCATTACACGGATGTCAATTACAACTGGCTGCAGACAACATTGGACGTGAGTGCGATCAGTTTGCACAAAACATTGGCGGTTGCCAAAAAGTTGGACGCAATCAATGACTGGGGAAGCGTTGTGGCCTTGACGTACATCGCCGCCCAGCGTATTTTCCCGGATTATGGGGATATGGCGGATGCTAAGAGCCTTTTGGAGAGTATCACACGAAGCTTTGGGTACCACTACGGTGTGGCCAAGAAAGTACGCGTCAATACGGTCAGTCAAAGCCCAACCATTACGACAGCCGGCAGCGGTGTGAAAGGTTTTGATGAATTTATCGCTTACAGTGAATCCATGAGTCCACTTGGCAATGCGGACGGCCTCGCATGCGCGGATTATTGCGTTTCTCTCTTCAGTGA
>CAXDQP010000069.1:0-8887 GCA_963991335.1 uncultured Flavobacteriales bacterium | reverse complement strand
TCCGACCCTAACATATGGTATGCCGGAACGTATCTTGGCCTGATTCAAATCGAATATGCACCGCGAGGCCGTCACCCGAAAAGCCGCTGGCAGTCGCTCGGAGCCATGGTTGGATTTGATGAGAGTTCTCGATTCTTGCGAGAAGAATCGCCCGGAATATGGTGGGTTTCGCATCCTTACAAAGGTGCCTTTCGATTGGAACTCGATGAGCTGAACCGAAGCGTATCAAGCACCAAAACTTACGATGCGTCAGCCGGCTTTCCAGATCCACTGCAAATCAACATGTGCAACCTCGATACGCGTATGATCTTTGCTACTTCAAAGGGTTTCTATCAATGGGATGCAGCAACTGACCGCATGATTCCCGATGGCAGCGCATTGAGCAATTGGATTGACGTTGACCGCTCGTACCAAAGGATTTACAACAGCCCCAGTGGAAACATTTGGATTTTTGCTGATCGATCCATTCGAATGCTGCCTTTGGCTGGAGTTTCCATGCTTGACGATCCAAATCCACGATTTGCATCGATGGGACAGAATCCTGTGCCCACCCCCTTTGAAGCCATCGAATTCTTGGAAAATGGCCGCGTTTGCATCCCCATTGAACGCGGATTCACCTACCTCACTCCCAATTTAATGCACCAAGTGCAATCCGCGCCGCGCGTCAAAATCAGCCACGTTAATCACCTCAATGTTGCGAAATCCCAACTCAGCATTGAAGATGAGACGATCAGGCTAAAAGCGGGTGTGCATGCCCTCGAATTCAAATTGAGTGGACTCAATTCTGACTGGGCAGGACTTTTGGAATACCAGTGGCGAATTCAAAACGTTGCGGAACAATGGTCTCGCCCCACTTCCAATTCCAGGATCACACTCTCGGGGCTTCAACCCGGAACCCATGCCGTTGAATTTCGCGCATTCATTGGAGAAAACATGCCTTGCGCGGTCACGCCTGTGACCATTTTCGTCAGCGCTTATTGGTATCAGTTGATCTGGGTGCGGATTCTTGGCTTTTTCCTTTCCGCTACCTTGATTGTTGTTTTCTTCCGGCGCAATCAACGCATTCTAGAAGCCAAACATTTGATTCAAAAGCAAAATGAGCGTGATCAACGAATGAAAGCTGAGCAAGCCATGAAGGCTTCCATGGAGCAAACAGAGATGGCATTGCAGGCGCAAAAAACAGCAGCGAAAGAGCACCAATTGGCGGCAAAAAACAAAGAGTTGGCCTCTGCCACAATGCACCTGGTACAGAAAGCGCAATTGATCCAAACCATTGACGGCACCTTGCAATCACTGAAGACACAAATACCATCTCAAAACCAAGCGGAAGTTGATTCCCTGCTCAACATCATCAAAGATGGTGGGAAGCTGGATGATGCGTGGGATGATTTCACAAAGCAGTTTGACCAAGTGCACGTTGAATTTCACCAGCGCATTACCACACGCTATCCGCAATTGACTAAAACTGACTTTAAATTGTGCACCTACCTTCGCATGAACCTGTCGTCCAAAGAAATTGCCTCCCTCATGTTTGTCTCGTTGCGGGCTGTTGAAGTAAGTCGTTCTCGCCTGAGAAAGCGCCTCGGCTTGAGCAAGTCACAAAACCTTATCGCATTCATTCAAAACATATGAAGTTCGGCAACAAAAAGCACTGGTTTTTGCATTCATCTCGCCGTTGGCTTGCGCACATGGCCGTTCTTTCTTGTGCTTCATGCAATGTGACCACGCCTCCTACAAATGCGGAAATCGCCACGGTTATTCCGCTAAATGCTGGATGGGAGTTTCAGCCAGAGGGAGCTAACATTTGGCTTCCGGCAGAGGTGCCAGGAGATGCAATCACGGACCTGCTAAGCAACGGAGAAATCGACAACCCATTCTTCGGAACAAATGAAGAAAGCCTGCAATGGGTTGCGAATCAAAATTGGATTTACAGGTGCATTTTTGATCTGAAAACTGAACCGCTGCTGAGCACTTCCGCTGAACTGGAACTGGTATTCGAAGGAATCGATACCTATGCTGAAATCCGACTCAATGGCACGTTGCTCGGCAAAACAGACAACATGCACCGAAAACATGTGCTTCCGGTACCCAAGGAGACCTCTTCACCTTGCACCCTGGAAGTGTCGTTGAAGTCTGCCGTTTCAATGGGCCTCAAAGAGATGGCCGAATTGCCAAGGCTTATTCCTACAAGCAACGAAAACAAACCGCTCTCGGAAAGAACAAGCAGTGTTACGCGCAAGGCTAAGTACCAATATGGATGGGACTGGGGACCGCGCTTGGTTTCCTGTGGAATCTGGCGGCCCGTCTCCATTCGGACCACTGACCGCATCGACACCGAAGAAATTCAACTCTCGCTGATTTCCGTTGATGAGGATGTGGCTGTTTATGAAGTAACTGGCCCCCATGAACTCGAACACGGCCAGTTGCAAATCACGCAATCCGATTCAAAGAGTGTGCAGTGGGATGCAAGTCCTTGGAATGCTGGGAATTGCCAACTTCGGATCTTCGACCCACAACGTTGGTGGCCTCGTGGCATGGGCAAACAACCGCTGTATTCATTTCATTGGAATAATGACGAGCAGGAAATTGCCTTCCGTTTTGGCATTCGAAACATCGAATGGGTTCGTTCGCCGGATGATTGGGGCACCTCATTTGCTTGCACCGTCAATGACCAGATGTTTTTTGCGAAAGGCGCCAACATCATCCCACCTGATTTCTTTCCGGCCCGCGCAGAAGCCACTGAAGACCGGCTAATTAAGGCAGCATTAGACGCCAATATGAACATGCTCCGGGTTTGGGGTGGAGGCGTTTATCCGAGCAACTCTTTTTTGAATAAATGCGACGAGGCGGGCATCCTGGTTTGGCAAGACTTCATGTTCGCATGCGGCATGGTCCGAGGTGATACCGCCCACCAGTCCAATGTGAGACGCGAAGCAATCGACCAGCTAAAAAGGCTGAGAAATCATCCGAGCATGGCGCTGATCTGTGGAAACAATGAATCCAAACACGCATGGAAAAACTGGGGATGGCCTGAGGCCTTTGATTTGCATGGAATAGACTCCGTCGCCACAGAGGCTGCCTACGCTGCCGTCTTTGACTCAATCTTACCTATTGCCATTGATTCCCTGTCCAATTTGCCGTACTGGCCTTCCTCGCCGATGGCTGATCCCAATGAAATGTCTGGAGCACTTTCCGGCGACGAACATGCATGGCGGGTTTGGTTCGACACCTTGGATTTCGATTATTACAGCGATCAGCCCGGTCGCTTCGTAAGCGAATACGGACTGCAAAGCCTGCCTGACTTGAAAACCTTGCACGAAGTTGGAATTACCGAATGGAACAGTAAATCGCTGCAATTTCGACAGCGCTCCCGAATGGAATGGTTGCAACCTGGCCTCGATGGCTGGGGCATGATGCGCATCTATGCTCGACGCTATACCGCCGATCCCACGCGCAACGCGGTCGAAGGCGACGGCAAATCCCTCTTAAATCGATGGATCTACCTGAGCCAATTGACTCAATCCATTGGTCTCCGCGAGGGAATCGAGCGCCATCGAAACAGCAGAGGAAGAATAGCGGGCTCATTGTATTGGCAGTTGGATGATGTATGGCCAACGGTGTCTTGGTCAACCATCGACTACGCCGGCCGATGGAAACTGGCGCATCACGCCGTGAAACACGCCAATGCCGATCGGCGGGTTATTTGGAGTCGCTCCCATTCGGAAATTGGAATGGCACAATTGCACAATCAAAGCCCCGAAGCCATTGTGGGGTCAGAACTCCACGGACAATGGCAGAACGAACGCGGTGTGGTACTCTTCGAAGCCACGAAAACTGCCAATATGCGACCGTTTGAATCCATCCCATTGCACTTTGCAGGCGCGCCAGAAGAGGCAGCTCTCATCTCGTGGACGTGGCGGGGTCCAGTCGGTGGAATAATCGATACCGGACACCAACTGCAAGTAAAACCGTCCTCCATTCGTTGGCCCAAAGCAACTGTAAACATCACCCAAAATGGCAATGAGCTGATTGTATCAACCGATAGCATAGCCTATGGAGTTCATCTGAGCGCCACAACCAATGGTACATTTTCTCACAATGGATTTTTGCTTCTTCCCGGAGTGCAGAATGCACAGCACCTTCGCTTCGCACCTCATCCGGAAGGAAACGGAGTCCCACCAACCATTCGTATCCAACAACTCGCACAATTCCAGTTACCGGCGCGTTCAGTATACGTCCAGCAATTCAAAGGCATGCCCCCGAAAATTGACAGTTTCACCTGCAGTCATTCCGAGCATCAATTGCCCCAGTGGTGAAGCAGCAGAAATCGCAAACAACGGTTCCGAGGCTTCTTTCACACGTCCAAGCGGCACGGACAAGAAGTAAATCCCTTGCCCGGTGCGCACAGCAGCACCCCAAGCAACGACCGCCATCGGGCTGGTCGGCATTTGCCCCAATTCGATAAGTTGTTTCCTAACCGACTCAATCTGTCCTTGAATATGAGTCAGCTCCTGTTCCAACATCGACATTCCAGTCTCTTGCTTGAACCCAGCCGAACTCTTTGTCGCTGAGCCTTTGGACTCCTCCAATTGCGATTGCTCATCTCGCAGCGCATCCAACCGCAGTCGAAGCTGACGGTCAATTAATTTTATCCAATGCGTTTTGGTTGCCTCCATGAGATGCCAAAGATGATTTCCCAATGATAACCCTTTGCGAGCAATCAACGCAGCAAATTCACCTGGCCTTTCCATTGCCGGGAAGATTCCGGGAAAGCCCTTGAGTCAATTTGCAAGACCCAAGTGTAAATTCCACCGGGGGCAAAATAGGCGCCACCGACTCGCGCCTCCCCTACCCAGTGCATTTCAGGGTCCTGGGTTTCCCATACTTTTTGACCATATCGGTTGTACACGACCAATTCATAACGCTCCACCAAACTCGGGTTGGACAACACTGGTTTCCATCCATCGTTGATGCCATCTGCGTAGCCTTGCATGGGAGGAGTAAATGCGTTCGGCACATAAACTTCAAGATTTTCGATCACCTCCACCATCATCGTGAATTCTTCGGGGCAACCATGTTCATTCATGACCATGAGCACAACCTCATACGTGCCAGCAGCGTCATAGGTATGGTTCGCACTCCATTCTGAAGAAAGTTCTCCATCTCCGAAGTCCCAAATTGCTTGGCCGTCATCCGACGTGTTTTCGAATGCCCAAGAACTATTCAAAGGGTCAGGAGCATCAAACGTTCCGGCATAAGGGTTCGCATAAAAACCAACCACCGGTCGCGGAAGCACGACAACTGAATCACCCAATGGCAGAACCGATGTGCATCCTCGATCGGATACCCCACTCAGCTGCACGTCATATGTGCCGGGCCATTCTAGAGTCACTTCAGACGTCACCTCATCACTCATAAACACCCGTGTGGAGTCCATGTGAATTTCCAGGAGCCATTCCACTGCTCCCTCCGTGCTGTATTCAATTTCCAGCAAATGAGGTGCACATCCCATCAACGGACTTGCGGAAAGATCCAATTCCGGGAGTTCCAGCACTTCAACGCTGTCCAAGGCAAAACTTTGACAGCCAAATTCGTTTTCACTCAGCAGTGTAATCGAGTGATCTCCAAGGGTGGATATCTCCAAAACCGCATCACCCGTGGCTGCAACGAGCGCGCTGTCAATGAACCAAGCCAGCTGAAGTCCATCAACCGCATCGACAACTGGATCGATGGCCGCAGGCACGCCGCAGATGATCGTGTCCGTCAGTTGAAATGCCGCAGAAGGAGCGGGCCAAACTTCAATGGAAAATGATTGCGCGGATGCGCACCCCCACTCATTGAGCACTTCTACCGCGATCAGAAGATCCGTAGCTTCCGCTCCAGCATGCATCAATGAAAAATTCGGTTCAAATGCATCGGACTGCTGAGGACCATTGCCCACTGTCCAAGACCACTCGCCAGCTCCAGTCGTTTGATTATCCATGGCAACTTCCAAAGGAGAACACCCAGTCTCGACGCTGGGCACAGCGTTAATGGCCAACGGAGCGTGCACAGCAACTGCCAGCGTGTCGTAACCCACACAACCATGGACATCAGCGCCTTGAGCGAATATGACCTGGTCCCCGGGCATCGTCCAATGGATGGTTGCGGGAGCCGCAGCCGTCTCATGGCCTGCATTTGATGTCCATTGAATTTGGGCGGTGCTCGGCGAGCCAGATGTTTCCAAATCAAAAAGCATTGAATCACCCACGCATGCAGATCCATTCGACGAAGAAAGCTCCAGTGCAAATGCAGGATGAACCGTAACGTCCAAGGCAAAAGAATCCACTGCACATGCATTCGAAACGGCTAGAAGCACCTCGAAGTTTCCAGCTTCTGTAAAAGTATACGTGGCGACTGAATCAAATGCAATCGCGCCGTCACCAAAGTCCAGCACCCTTGCATCGCCTCCAATGCTGAGGTCTGTGGCCTTCACATCGAGTGGAAGGCATCCAACAGCGAAGTCCAAATCAAATTGTGCTTGAACGAGGGAAGACTCGACCAAAACAACCGCAGAGTCCGTAAATGCGCCGCATCCATTAGCTGCTGTCACTGCTACGGGGAAGAGCCCCGATTCATCGGTCACTTCAAATGTGGGCCAAATCGGAGTGAACCCTGTCCCCTCTTCTCCGTTTCCAAGGTCCCAAGTCAATGTTTCTACGTGTCCCTCGGTTGTAAAATCAAATTCAGCTAAAAATGGCGAACACACCGAGCCTGGGGTATCGAGCAGCTGCACCACTGGGATTGCATTGACCTCGATCACATCTTGTGCCGTGTTCGATCCACATTGATTGGACACCTCCATTTCGAGCGTGAAACCCTGCGAACCAGACGGTTGCTCAAACACCAATGAATCTCCCGATTCCAGCGCTAATTCCATGCCGTCAAGGCTCCATTGCACGGCATCCACCATGCCCACTGCCGCATCGTCAATGCCAATATTCAAAGGCACGCAACCCGCGCTCTCGGACAAGGTGAATGCCGCAATTGGAGGGGCCAACCATTGTATGTTTTGTTGGGCGGTGTCCGCACACCCCCATTCGTTGACAACGGTTAAGGACAATTCAAGAACACCTGCTTCATCGAGCAATACACTCACGGTTGACGTCGTGCTGATCAAACTATCAGCCAACCACCAAGCATAGGATTCCATACCTGTAGCCATCGAATTTGTCATGAAAGCTTGACCGATGCACTGCTCATGGATGATCGGAAACGCTGATTCCGGTAAATCCCTCATGTGCACGGTATGATTCTCCGAATTCAAACAACCTGTCAGCGCATCTTCCACTTCGTATGCAACCACCCAATCACCTGCACCAATCTGAGTGTCAAATACGCCGGCCTCAGTGTCCAAAATTCCCGCACCGCTCCAAATTCCTCCGGCAGGCATTGCCAGCGGAAGGGTTTGGTCTCCGTCTCCCAGACAGAAAGCACTCTCCATTGCCATCGCAATCACTGGTAAATCAACAACTTCCAAGATGCGTTGGTCGGAAACGAAGCATGAATTTTGCCCCCCCGATAATTCAAACGTATACGTGCCAGGTGCCAAAGCTGCGAGCTCAACGACGCCAGCAGAGGCATCGATCAGAGCTGCCTGTTCGAACGGTCCAACGCCGCTCCAAGTCGTTTCAAAATCATCGCTTTGATGCTCCAGCTCTACCCATTCGTTGCCCGCACAAAACACCGTATCGAGGCCTGCAAAAATGGTCGGTGGCGGCTGTACGGTCAATTGCAGGGTATCGGCATTCGAACAACCCGTTGCGGAATCGACGTAGAAATATTCCACTTCGAACGATCCAACTCCAAGATTTGCAGGATCCAATGCCCCACCCAAATCAACTTCACCTGAAGCCAGGCCCAAGCCGAAAAAACTTCCTGTTCCCAATGCGTCCGTCATGGGCATACCCGACGGCAAAACCTCCTCAAAAGACTGATCACAGAGCCAAAGGTCTTCTCCCGCAAAAACATCGGGCAAAGTATTAATAACAACGTTCCAAGATGCCTGACCAGCGCAGCCATTGGCGTCCGTTGCGATCAAGTCAACTTCGTATACACCCGGTGCATCCCAGACCAAATCTGCAACGCTGTCAGTGGGCAAAAGCGAGGATGCTCCTGGTGACGACCAATCCAATACAGCAATGGGAAAGGCTGCATTCACCTGCACAGCTGCATGAATGGAATCGCCGGAACAGCCGTTGCCGGGAATCGACCCCGTTACTTCTGGCAACGCATGGATGATCAAACTCACCGAATCGGGCACAAGGCAAGAAGCTTCACCAGAAGAATAGATGTATCCAAACGCTCCTGGGTTCAATTCAATTGAATTTACGGTACCTGCAATGGAGTCCAAGAGTGCCGGTCCCGACCAAAAACCCGTCGAACCGACCGGAACGGGAAACTCCAAAAACGCAGTTCCATCGCACGCCGCCACTTCCGAAACCAAATTCAGCACCTCCGGCGCCGCCACTTCCAAAGATGTGGTATCCGACGCACTGCAGCCAAAGTCATCGACAAACCGATAAATCAGCGGCCACGTTCCAACGCCAAAATCGCTCGGAAAAAAGGTGTTATTGCTCAGCTCTTGAGCGGCTTCAGGGAGCATCCAAGCGCCGCCCGCTGGCGTCGACTCAGGAAAAGAAGTCGCTATTTCCTGGTCGCAAGTTTGAAATGATACGGCCGTCGAAACCACTGGATTGGCGCGAATGATGTAGGCCGCTTCCACATCACCAGAACAACCCGATGCATCCGTGACTTGCAGGCTCACCGATAAGGTGTCTGGACCCGATAAAGGCTGTCTCTTATACACATCTGACGCTGCCGAAGAGCGATCTAGTGTTGATCTCGG
>CAXDQP010000068.1:0-9040 GCA_963991335.1 uncultured Flavobacteriales bacterium | reverse complement strand
GCTTCTCTACTCATGATGCGGCATTGGCTTCGTTGCGAACAATGCGATTGGCCGGTTCTTTGGTCTCGAGGTTGTCCCGGTCATTTTCCCATTGATCAGGATGGGTTACGGATCGTGAAACAGCCAAGATCATTCCTATGGACAAACAGGTAAAGACCATGGAGGTGCCGCCGTAGGAAACCAAAGGCAGTGGTTGGCCGGTAGTGGGGAAAAGCCTCACTGCAACCGCCATATTGATCATGGCTTGAAGCACCAACAGGAATCCCAATCCCATGGCGAGCAAGCCACCGAAATGCCTCGGACATCGTGTCGCGGTTCGAATGGTTCGGTAGAGGAGAATGATGTAGAGCAAGACCAGTCCTAACCCGCCCATAATGGCGCCCCATTCTTCAATGATGAATGCATAAATCATATCGGAATACGGGTGGGGAAGAAAGTTGCGGGAGGTTCCTGTGCCCGGCCCTTGCGGCAGAATCCCACCCCGATTGATAGCGACCTGCGCCAATTCGATTTGGTATTCCAATGCGTCACCATCGCTCGCATTCCCAACACCAGCAAAGCGTTCAAGCCGCCCGGCCCAGGTGCCAAATCGGGGCAAAAGTTCCGGGGCTGCTTTTCCAAGTCCATAAAGCATGAAGAGCGCGGCCACGCCCAATCCAGCAATTTTGAGCATGTGCCGGAACGGGACGCCCCCGATGAACAGCATGCCGATGCAGACCATTCCCAGAAGGGCAGCAGTCGAAAAATCGGCGGGCAAGATCAACATGCAAATGAGTCCAATGGGAACGAGAATGGGCAGAACGCCATTTTTGAATTGGTGCAGTTGCATTCGGCGATTGTTCAATTCTCGGGCGACGAATGTGACCAAGACCACCTTGGCGAAATCTGACGTTTGCAGGGTCAGACCGATGAAGGGAATGCGCAACCAGCGCTTTGCTTCATTGATGTCTGCACCGAACAATAAGGTGAGCAAGAGCAAGCCGGCTGCGACCCAAATCAACACTTGAGAAATGCGGGAGAAATAGCGAAAATTGACCTTGTGCACCAAAAGCATGACCCCCCAGCCGAGGGCCAACATGGTGCCTTGCTTGAATAGAAAACGCAGCGAACTGCCATCGGTTTTGTAGGCCAGGGAGGAAATGGCACTGTACACCGCTAAAAGCGAGCACAGGCTGAGGATCAAGGTGACCATCCAAATGACCTTGTCCCCTTCCAACCAGGCCCCAATGCGCCGATGCAAGGAGCGCATGTCTCCCTGCGAGTCAGAATGTGCTGCAGTTTTTGCCATTCTCAGAGGCTACGTACCGCGGTTTTAAATTCACGTCCGCGTTCTTCGTACGAGCCGAAAAGATCAAAACTGGCGCATGCCGGTGAAAGCAAAACAGTGCACCCGGGCATCCCCAAGTCATAGGCGGCTTGAACCGCATCTTGGGCCGTTGCTACCTCGCACGTGCTCTCAACGCGATCGCCAAAGGTGTCGATCAAGGTTTTGTTGTTCTTCCCCAAGCAAATGAGATGATCGACCTTGCTGGTCACCAGGTGCATCAGAGAAGTGTAGTCATTGCCTTTGTCAACGCCACCAGCGATCCAGATGATGGGGCCTTCGATGCTCTCCAATGCAAACCATGCACTATTGACATTGGTCGCTTTGGAATCGTTCACGAATTTGATGCGGTTGACTTCTTGCACGAACTCCATGCGGTGTTCGATGGCGTCAAATTGCGCCAAGCTTTCTCGGATGCCTTCGCTGCGCAATTCGAGTACGCGGGTTGCGACGCTTGCCGCCATGCTGTTGTACAGGTTGTGTTTTCCCTGCAATGCCAATTCTTGGATGGTCATGGTAAATGGGTTGTTAGTGGGTATGTAGATTGTAAAAGATTCTTTTTCAGGGGAGTGGCCTGCGCTGACACCGGCCCACCCCCAAGGGGCTAGGCCTTCTTTGTCCAAGGCGTTTTTCAAGGCTTCAGGCGACTGCTTGATGCTCACGGCGACGACACGTGCGCGCGTGCCGCCCTCATTTCCGCGCTTCCAGCGTTCCATGGATAGGGCGTCATCTGCATTGAGAATCAGTACGTCGTTTTCCGTTTGCTGCGCAGTAATGCGCCACTTGGAATCGGCATAGTTTTCAATGGAATTGTCGTAGCGATCCAGGTGGTCCGGCGTAATGTTCAATAGGATGGCGATGTCGGGCTGGAATGTCACGGTGCCATCCAGTTGAAAGCTGCTCACTTCCACGACTTGGAAACGGGCAGGTTGCTCGCGATTGGCGAGGTCACGCGCCCAACTGGTTCCAATGTTGCCCACGCAAGCCACCTCACATCCGGCATCTTGTAAAATCGCGGCGACCAGAGCAGTGGTGGTTGTTTTTCCGTTCGCGCCGGTGATGGCGACAATCTGCTGATCGCTTGTGCAAGCATAACGCGCGGCAAATTCGATCTCGCTAATGACCTCGATTGAAGCTTCCCGCAGCGTGCGGATGAGGTCGGTTTGATCGGGGATTCCCGGACTCTTGATGACAAAGCCGATGGCTTTGCCCGCCTCAAGAATGCGATTGACGTCATGTTGTCCGCTTTCAAAGTCAATGTTCAAGGCGTTCAATTCGTCGACGCGCTTGGGTGCGATGACGCCGCGGTCACTGACCCAAGGCGACAGCCCATGGCGCAGGGCGAGTCGAGCAGCACCAATGCCGCTTTCGCCTGCTCCAAGAATGGGTATGATCGCTTGAGACATGGGAGTTATCGAACTTTGAGGGTGACGATGGTGACTACGGCGAGTAGGATGCCGACAATCCAGAATCGGGCGGTGATTTTGGATTCGGGCAGATTGAGCTTCTGGTAGTGGTGATGCAGCGGTGCCATCAAGAATATCCGTTGGCCTGTGCCCGTCTTCTTCCGGGTGTATTTGAACCATCCGACTTGCATAACGACGGAGAGGTTTTCAATCAAGAAAATGCCACACAAAACGGGCAGCAGGAGTTCTTTCCGAATGGCGATGGCGAATGCTGCGATGATGCCGCCAAGAGCGAGACTCCCGGTGTCTCCCATGAAGACTTGTGCCGGGAATGCATTGTACCAGAGAAATGCAATGCAGCCGCCTACAAATGCGGCGATGAAGACCACCAGCTCTTCTGAAAGTGGAATGTATTGGATGTTCAAGTAGTCGGCGGCCACAATGTTGGAGCTGACATATGCAAGGACGGCGAGTCCAAGTCCGATGATGGCACTTGCGCCCGTCGCTAGCCCGTCGATGCCATCGGTCAAGTTCGCACCATTGGAGACGGCGGTAACAATCAGGATGACCAGTGGGATAAAGACAATCCAGCCCAATCCGACTGCTTGGGGCCCCAACCAGCTGATCAGACGCTCATAATCAAAAGCGTTGTCCTTCAGAAAGGGCACCGTGGTTTCTGAGGATTTTTTGGCCTCCCAAATGGGAAGACCGGCATTGGGTTCGTGCACTTCAAACTCAGTGCCTTCAATTGAAGTCATGGTTACTACCTGCCCGGTGAAAATCCGGTCTGCGGGATCTTTGACGGTCACGTCAGGGTGCCACCACATGATGGAGCCAACAATGAGGCCAACCCCAATTTGTCCAATTATCTTGAATTTTCCGGCCAAACCGTCCTTGTTCTTCTTGAAGACCTTGATGTAGTCATCAATGAACCCAATGGCGCCAAGCCACACCGTGACGAGCAACATCATTTGGGTGTAGATGTTGGTCAGATCGGCAAAAAGAACGGTGGGAATTATGATGGAAGCAAGGATGATCAATCCGCCCATGGTGGGTGTTCCTTGCTTATTCATCTGGCCTTCCAGTCCCAAGTCGCGGACGATTTCTCCAACTTGCTTCAATTGCAGCCATTGAATGATGCGCTTGCCGAAGAGAATCCCAATGACGAGCGAGGCAATCAGGCTGAGCGCAGCACGGAAAGAAATGTATTGAAACAGTCCGGCTCCCGGAAAATCCCAGGCTTGATCGATGGAGGTGAAGAGGTGATAAAGCATCAGGCAGTTTTGAATGCGTTGAACAATTCGTCTCGGTCATCAAAATCATGTCGGACTCCCTTGATTTCTTGGTAGGTCTCGTGGCCTTTTCCTGCTACGAGCACAATATCTCCGCTCTGTGCAATCTGCGCGGCCATGCGAATGGCTTCGCGCCGATCGGCGATGGCGATGCATTTCTTCGCATCGATGGGGTCCAATCCACTGCGCATGTCGGAGATGATGGCGTCGGGATCCTCATTGCGGGGATTGTCCGATGTAAGGAACACTCGATCGCTCCATTGGGCCGCCACTTTCGCCATGACCGGCCGTTTGGTTTTATCTCGGTTCCCTCCGCAGCCTACGACAGTGATTACCTGGGTCTCTCCGGCGCGAAACGAATCGATTGTTTTCAATACGTTGTCTAACGCATCCGGCGTGTGCGCGTAGTCCACTACAGCGGTGATCTCGTTTCCTGCCTGCACCTGTTCAAATCGACCTGGAGGAGGATTCAGCAAAGAGAGGTGCGTCAGAACCTCGAGTTCATCCATTTCCAACTCACGGGCAACGGCAAATACAGCGAGCAGGTTGTACGCATTAAATCCGCCAATCAGCTTGCTGTAAAGGTCGTGTCCGTTGATGTGCAGGTGCAGTCCGCCCAATTGGTTTTCAACGATTTTCCCCCGGTAATCTGCCATGGAGGTCAAGGCATAGTCGCGGTTCTTGGCTTTGCAGTCATGCACCATATCCGCTCCATGTGCATCGTCTTGATTGTACAGGGCAAAGGAATCGGAATCAAGGGCGTCAAAAAGGCCTTTCTTGGCCTTGATGTAACCATTGAAATCCCCATGATAATCGAGGTGTTCGTGGGTAATGTTGGTGAATACCGCACCCGTGAGCTTGGTTCCAGCCAAGCGGTGTTGGTGAATGCTGTGAGAGCTCGCTTCAATGAACACATACTTGCATCCGGCATCGGCCATCCTTCGAAACATCTGTTGCATCTGAAGGGCGTCGGGTGTGGTGTGGGTCGCGGGAACGACTTCATCAACAATTCGATTTTCGACGGTTGAAAGCATTCCCGCCTTCCGATCCATGGATCGAAACAGCCGATGAAGCAAGCTCACTGTGGTTGTTTTTCCATTGGTGCCGGTTACGGCGATGACCTTCATTTGTGCGCTTGGCTCATCAAAGAATTGCGAAGCAATCTGTCCCAAAGCTTTGGCGGCATCGTGCACCAAAACATAACTCACTCCTTGTGCAAGATGATCGGGCATGCGTTCGCAAACCACTGCAGTTGCTCCGTTTTCGATGGCTTTGCTGATGTATAAAAACCCATCCACTTGGGTGCCTGGAATTGCTACGAACAGACTGAAGGCGCGGGCCTTTCGGCTGTCAAAGGCGAGGTCTTCAATGGCAACATGGGTATTGCCTTGAATTTCTTTGATTCGCGTTCCGTAGAGGATTTCTTTGAGCAGTTTCATGCGTTTCAGGACAATTCGAGGGTAATGGCTTGACGCGTTGTGAGGTCAGAACCGGGCGCTATGCTTTGGCGGCGAACCGTGCCCATTCCAAGTGTCTTCACTTGCAATCCAGCGTTTTCTAATAAGTACAGGGCATCCCGCAATCCCATTCCGCGAACATCCGGGACGCGATTGGCTTCGATGGATCGCGGGCGCAGCACCGCAACGCTGTCGCCTGTGGTTACGGTGACCCAATCCCCCGAGCTGTTTCCCTGGTAGGGCATTTCCAAGGCTTGATAAAGCTGAATGAGGTCTGTCTGTGCACCATCTTTCGACCCGGGAAGTTTGCATTTTTCAGCTAATAGTCCAGCACTTGTAGTGTGGAAGGAAGGGTCGGTGGCGTAGACTTTGTTGGCCAGTTCCCGGAATACTGGTCCGGCGATGCTCGAACCGTAATAAATCCCACTTTTCGTGTCTGCAATCACCACGATGCAGGAGTAACGCGGGGATTCCGCGGGGAAGTAGCCCGCAAAAGAAGCGCGATAGCGTCCATCGTACCCATTGGGTCCGGCGATGCGAGCCGTCCCCGTTTTTCCAGCTACGCGGTAGGGACTTTTGGCGAAAATGTACTGAGCGGTTCCGTTTCCTTCGGGGTCTGCCACACGCTTCAACATGCTTTGACACGCATCGAGCACACGCGTCGAGCAAATGGATTGCTTGAGGACCTGAGGCTTGAAGGTTTTGACGACCTGTCCGTTATTTTCGAGGCGTTCGACCAATTGTGGCCGCAAGGAAGTACCTCCATTGGCCACAGCATTGTAAAGCGTGAGGGTTTGCAGTGGTGTTTGTGTGACTTCGTACCCAATGGACATTTGGGTCAGGGATAGTCCTGACCATCGACCATCGCCGACGTTTTCATAAACGAGTGGTGGCGATTCGCCAGCCAACCGCACTCCGGTTGCTGACTGCACTCCAATGCGCTCAAGGGCGTCTAAGAATCCTTGTTGCTCTTCGCCAAATGCTTTTTTAATGGTCAGCGCAGTGCCCACATTCGAACTCACTTCGAAAATTTCAGATGTCTTCAAGATTCCGCTTCCGCCTTTATCTGCATTGGAGTCAGACATTCGCTTTCCATAGAAATAAGTCACTCCATTCCCAGTATCGATTTCATCTTCGGGCTTGACATCACCGTCGTTCATTGCGGCCATAAGGCTGGCTAACTTGAAGGTGGACCCGGGCTCAACGGCCGTGCCAATGGCGTGGTTGAAGGATTCGAAATATTCCGCAGGTTCGCCCTCCTGTGGTTCAGATGTTGAGCGCGTGAGGTTGGCCATGGCCCGAATCATTCCGGTTTCGACTTCCATCAAAATCACGGTTCCCCAAGCCGCGTCATGCGTTTGAAGTTGCTGGCGAAGGGCGCTGGAAGCGACATCTTGGAGGTGCATGTCAATGCTGGAAATCACATCCAGTCCAGCTTGTGGCTCAACAATGAAATCATCGGATACCGGCATCCATTCGCCGCCAGCAACGCGGCGTTGAATTTGCTTGCCGACACTTCCAGACAGCTCGGCGTTCCAGCTGGCTTCGAGTCCAACGCGGTTTTCATTTCGGTCGATGCCAATCGTGCGTGAAGCCAAATCACCGAAGGGTTTGCGACGCTGTTCGGTTCGGGCGAACGTAAATCCCGATTTGAATCGTCCCCTGCGTATGAAGGGCAACTGCGCAAGTCTTCTTTGCTGAATGTAGGAGGCGCGCCGCGCGATGAGGGTGTTTCGTCGTCCCAGATTGCGGCCGTTTCGGAGCACCTCTCGGTATTCCCTTGGACTGCGATCACCTAAGATTTGACTCAATCCGTGCGACAGGCTATCCAATTCAGCGTCGAATGTGTCCCAATTGATGGCCTCACTTTTGCTGTCCCAACGGACTTCGAAAATGGGAACGGAAGTGGCAAGCACATTGCCGTTGATTGCATAGATCTGCCCGCGTGAAGGATTGATGTCGCGCACGCTCGATTCGAAGCGTTCGCCTACTTCTTTCCACTGCTCATGTTCGGCACTCTGAATCCAAAGGATCCGACCAAAGATGCTGATGCCGAGCGCCACGAATAGCCCAAAAACAAGCCATACTCTCATGGAAAATTCTTTCCGATTCTTCATGGCGTGCGTTGTTTTTGCTCCAATAAATAGGGCGGTTCAACGGGTTGATTCAGGCCAATGTTTGCGATGTTTTGTTCTACACGGCTTTGTTGCAGTTGGGTTTCAAATTGTGCTTTGATGGTTTTGTATTCAGCACTCAACTCCTGCAAGTGCCGTTTGTTTTGAATTTTCGCGCGCTCCATTCGTTCAAACTGATACCCCATAGCGATGTATGCGATGAAAAGGCCGCTGATGAACAGGAGATAGGGGATGTGACGGGTCACGCCTTCTCGTGTCAGGAATTCTCCACTGAGCAAATCCCGAATCAAAGGTGCTATTGCATTCTTTTGTCGCCTTTGTTCTCGTTTTTTGGGGTCTTTTTTTCGGTGCAATCGGAAGGGCCAGAATGACTTTTTGGCCGTGTCTTTTTGTTGAGAAGATTGGTGCTTTGGTCGATTGCGTGGCGCATTGGGATTGATGCTTTTTTGCGCTTTCAATCGTGCGGATTCTCGTTCCTTTCGTTCTTTGAGTTGCTTTTGTTGCGCGGCCATTTCAGTCGCGGTGAGGCGCCGATTTGACGGTTTTTTAGCGGGAGCATTGTTCTTCTTGAACTTCAACTGTAGGGCGCGGAATGGATTTTTCATGCCGTTGCCTGTTTGATTTGTTCGCTGGTCAAAGCCGTGCGCTCTGCAATGCGGAGTCGAGCGCTGCGCGCGCGCGGGTTGCTATCCTGTTCCTCACTGTCAGCGATGATGGCTTTTCGCGAGAGCAGGTTGAAAGGACAAAGGGCTTGTCCCTTGAAGTCTCGGGGAATGTTGTCATCGAAATTCCCGGAGCGCATGAAATGTTTGACCATGCGGTCCTCCAGGCTGTGGTAAGAAATGACTGCCAGCCGTCCCCCTTCCTGAAGCAATTCAATTGAGGAAAGCAACATCGCTTGAAGCGCGCCGAGCTCATCATTTACTTCAATGCGCAGGGCCTGAAAAACCTGAGCAAAGTACTGATTCTCCTTGCCTCGCGGTGCGAGCGTGCTCAATGCAGCAATCAACTCGTTGGTGCGCGTGATTGGCGCCTCTTTCCGGGCAGATTCGATTGCGTATGCCGCTTTGTCGGGCCTTTTAAGCTCACCGTAGTGCCGGAAAATACGGGTCAATTCCGCGACTGTATACGAGCCAACTACGTCGGCGGCTGATACCGGCTGGGATTGATTCATGCGCATGTCGAGCGGACCTTCGAATCGAATGGAGAACCCGCGAGACCCGGTGTCGAACTGATGGGACGAAACACCTAGGTCGGCGAGGATGCCATCGACATGCCGAACACCTTCTTGCCGAAGGAAATTCCGCATGTACCGAAAGTTTTCGGGAAGCAGTGTAAAACGCTCGTCTTGCGGAACATTTTTCTGGGCGTCGCTGTCTTGGTCCATGCCATAAAAGTGCCCGTCCGCTTTCAAGGTGGCGTGTAT
>CAXDQP010000067.1:0-9064 GCA_963991335.1 uncultured Flavobacteriales bacterium | reverse complement strand
GCCTTGAACTGAACGTCTTGGCCCGAACCGAGGATCGGATCGTAGTCTTCATAATTGTTGTAGCCATACGCCAAAGCCATGAAGTAATAGGTCTTGAAGTTGACCATGCGGTTATCGCCCTGCGCAAAAGCGTCGGTTGTGACGCGCAAGCTGTGGAAGATGCCTTCGTTCGCTCCCTCAGCCATCAGAACCGGTACAGGGATGCCCATGGTAGGATCTTGGTTGTAATTGATGACCAAGTCGATGTCGTTTTGAACGTCACACTGTGCAATCAATCGCGCGGCATCAATGTCGTTCAAATCAGCAGCGCTGACTTCCGCATCGCGGAGTTGGTAAATCAAATAACCTTCAAAGTCGTACGATCGCGTCAAGCTGTCGTACGCATTGCCTTCAACATCGAGTTTCGGGATTCCTGGATCGAGTTGCAGGTAATCTTCACGGTAGTTGTTGGACAATGGGTTGTCGTTCGTCAAGTAGATAATGACCTCGTTTTCCAATTCTTGGATGGTCACATCTGGGGCATCCGGTCCGGATACAATCTCAAAGCAGTTGTCAAACAACGCTTGTGCTTTGTCGTCCGCGATTCGCATCAATTTGACGGATTCGGTTGGATCGCCCGCGGTTGCCCGCGCCCAAACCACACCCATGGTGATGTTGTTGTAGTCACCGGGTTCGAGGGTAAAGGGACCTGCCGCTTGGATGAAACGTCGGTCAGCAGGCGGATTGCCCGAGGTGACTTCTGTCCAAGGTTCAACAGATGCTCCACCTGTACCCCATGCAAACGGATCTGTATCGCCTGGGAAGAAATAGTCGGCAGGGATTTCGAGATCGGCTCCAGTGGCTGCAGAAACACCATCGCCTCCATAAGCCATTTTCTGACCGTTCTTCCAAATGCCGTTCATGTAGTTGTAATAGTGCAACGGTGTACTGGGCTCGCCATTGATGGGGTTCCCAGAATTGTTGTAGTAGACGAAACGGCGCATTCCAAATCGCTCGTTGTCGATGACGCCATCACCGTAACCAATCCCGATGCCTTCGTATGGAATGCCCAACGAATCAATGGCATCACTGAAGTTGGACGTCAGTGGATTGTCAATGGAATCCGCATCTTGGTAAGGGCCTTCGAAGAAGTCAATGCCAACGGCTGGGGGGTTCAGGCCATAGCCTTGTGAGCTGGAGGAAGGCTCGTCGTCCGCGTCTCCATTGTAGGAATACCCCAATCCACGTTGTACGTCACAACCGACGTAGTCGTCGGTGGCCGTCCCAACGTCCGCGTCGACCCAAACACCGAAGTAAGTATCGGAAAGTGTTTGCGTTCCTTGGTTGATCAAAACGTAGTTGTAAAAGGTCATGTTGTTGACCTCGTCGTTGGTCGAAAAAGCAAAGGCTTGTGCCCGGATTTCCATTCCGATCGGCTCGCCTTGTGACTCCGAGTGAACGTTTCCTTTGTCGTTGAAAATCCAGTAGAAGTTGCGGTCTCCGTACAACGGGACCAAGTCCTCACGCTATCGCTCCTTGCAATCAATCTCCTGGAGGAAATCGTACCAAGGGTAGTCTCCCGCGGCCGGATCATAAAAATCCGTTGCCATCGTAATCCAAGAAGGGGGAGAGGTAAAAGTCTTGATTCAGTGCCGTGTTGCCATGGGCAGGATAATCGAAGAAATACGAGGGAATGCTGTACCCGTTCGGGAACTGCTCTTCCATATCGCACTCGGGATCTGCAGCGCAGTCGAAGTACTGGCGGTGGCGCTCAGCATCCGCGCGGGTTGAGATGAAAAACTCATCGTACTGGTTGCACGTGGTTTCATCCACTTCGGCCGTTCCGTCATTGGTCAATGGACCCGCCCAAAAGTCGTTTCCATTCCGGAAACGCAGGGCGGCCAGTTTCAATTGTTGGTCTGGGCTGATTCCGCCCATCCACAAGGCACCTGCGTAGAGTGAGCTCACTCCGCCACCTTTTGGCACTTCGTACGCCGCTTGGCTGGTGGCACGGTTTTGCCACATGGAACCGCCTGTCTCGATGAGCGCTCGGACGTTGTTCCACTCCAAGTCACGCAGGGCAGTGGCGGGTGCACAGGCTGCAGCACGCGTCTGCGGCTGAGCCGTCACCTGATCGTCTTGGTTATTGGCACCGGGTCCATTGGGTCCTACATACTTATAAGCCCAAGCGGGAGAACTCAAAAGAGCGGCGGTGAGGAGAATTGTAAATCGCATCGCGTTATCGGTAGTCAATTTCAATAGGTCAGATCAGAAGTCAAATTTTACGCCCAAACGAATCGTACGTGGCACACCCAAGTTGAAGGGGTTGTTGACGTACATGCCGTAGTAATTGCGGAACGCATTGGGATCGTTCTGCGAGTTGATGAGCGGCTGATACTGGGCAGCTGCCAAGTAACCGTCATCCTCTGAAATTCCGGTGAAACGGTATACAGAGTTGATGTTTCGTGTATTCAGCAAGTTGCCAATCCAGAAGTAAACGTTCACGTTGTAGCTGTGTGCGTCGTCGCCCTTGCCGTTGGTGAGCGTCCTGGTCTTATCGATGTTCGCATCCATGTTGAATTGCCATGGAAGGCGTCTTCCGTTGATGGAACCTTCTGTCGAAGGACTAATTTCACCCGTGATTGGGGTGGCAATCGTAGAAGCGGTGTACGGTGTGCCGGAGCCGAGGTTGGCGATCATGTTGATGCCGGCGTTGGCGAACAATTGAATTTGCTTCAAACTACCATCTGCATTCTTGCCCAAGTTGATGACCGGACCGTTGTAATCGTTTCCAGACCCGTAACGGAAGTCAATGTTGGTGACGAAGCGGTGTCGCTGGGCGTAGTTGTATGGAGTGTTGGACCGCATGTTCGGCAGTCCAGCATTGATCAATGCCAAGGCGGTGGTGGTTGTTGAACCGGTTCCGTCGGCGAACTGAAGCGTGTAGCTGGTGTTCATTCGAATGTTGCCAGTCCGTCGCAAGTCATAACCGATGGTCAACCCTTTTACGGTTCCGAAGTCGAGGTTTCCATAGGCCTTATAAGGTCGAGGATACGCACCGGTGAAGTTTCGAACCTGGATCATGTCACGCATCTCCTTGTAGAAGGCAGAGATCTTCAAGCTGGAAGTCTTCGTCAATACTTGTTGGAAACCCAGTTCGTAATCGATGGTCTTCTCAGGACGCAGGTCTGGATTGGAAATCAAATTGTCGCGTGACTCGATGAAGAAGTAATCAATCGGTGAGAAGCGGTTATTTGAAGTTGGACGCTGCGTAAGGATGTCGTAGTGGGCAAAGAATACCGCCTCGTCACTGATGTTGAACGAGAAGGCCACACGTGGCATGATGTTCACTTGAGGCTCATAGTCCTTAAAGGCCTTGGATGTCAATTCTGCATCGGGACCTTCAACCAACCAAGGAGCAGGGTACACCTCGTTTACTGCAAGGATGTCGGGATCATTGATCTCTGTTCCAGAAGCATTGAACCACGTATCACCGTCTCGGTAGCCTACGATGGATGTGGGTCCCTCGAGGGCGTCCACGTAAACGGCAAAGTCGTCTCCGATGTTTCCAGGGATGGTGGTGCCATCCTCCAACTGGTTGATCAAATCACCGCTCAGGTCACCAACCTTGTAGTTCTCACCAATGACATACGGATCCTTCAAGACCTGCTGATTCGCGTCGAATCGGTCGACACGGATACCCACGTTGAAGATGATGTCATCAAAGGTGAATTTGTCCATGACATATCCCGAAATGTAGATGGGCTCATACGCCTGAATGGGTCGTGTGAAATAACCCGCCTCATTTTTCTCATTGAAGAAGTCTTCGAGGGTTGGCCGTCGTGTCACCTTGTTCCCGTACGGATCATAACCGGAATAGTTGACCACGTTGTTTCCTTGGTTGAGCAAGTCGTCCGCGCCAAACATGTCCAGCGTCAAAGCATCCGGATCAATGGCGTCGAGGTTGACGTAATCATTGCCATCGGGATCTAGGCCAAGGGATGTTCTAAGGTTGCGATCAAATTCGAATTGGTTGTCACCAATCAATCGGCCGTAGGTCACGTAAAACGCAGAACCTTGGTTGGTAATGGTGCTGTCGTTGAGGTTTAACTCTTTGATGTGCGAGTTGGTTGTCAATCGCCCCAGTGTCCATAATCCACTCGGTGAAAGAGAGAAGAACGCGTCACGGCGCTGCTCATATTCAAAACCGAGTTGCAAGGCGTGATCACCGATGTCACCGGAGCCCGCTGCGCTGATTCGGAACTGCGTGTTGTTGGTGGTGCTGTAGGAATTTCCCTGGGCGCCATAGTAGCTCCAGAGGCCATAGGTTTCCGCCGGTCCTTGGCCGTTGAGCAAGGCGTTTCCGTTTTGCACTTCCAACAGGCTCTCGTACGGCCCATCCACATTGGAGTTATACGCCTCTTGATCGAATAGGCTGAAATATTGGTTGTTGATCGCCGCCAATTCCGGGTTGTGCGGAGACGCTTCGAACGTCACCAACGTGTCCTCCCACCCATTGTGCCGGAAACGCGCTCCAATCGGGTCGTATCCGTAGGAGTTGCGCTTGTAAACGTCGAACTTTCCAACGTGTCCGTAGCGGAAGAAGTTGTCACCGTGGCTCGCATCTTGCACGCGTTGGAAGCTCTGCGAGTAGTCCGCCATGACTTGGTAAAACACGTTTTTCAGGGTGGAAGAAGTCGACTGGTCTTCTGCTTCTGGAAATCGCTGCGAGAACTTGGCATAAGCACGCCAGTCGTAGCTGGTCACATCCAAGTTGTTTTCCCAATTCATCAATGAGTTGGCGTAGCTGTAGCTCGCGCCTTGGCTGTAATAACCAGTGGCTCCGAACGTCAAGGATGTGTACTCATCGGTGTTCACGTCAATCTTCGCCACCAAACTGGCATTCTGGTTTGCAGCATTGAGCCGAGTGGGGGTGCGAACGAAATCACTGGCCGTCAAGAAGTCAGCTTCATACAAAGCACCGTTGACTTCACCGGTAGAAGAAATGTTTTGGCGCAATGGATTCTCAAAAATCGCAGCGCGCGCCTCGTCTGTCATGCGGAAATTTCCGTCGAATGTTGGCCGTGGATCTTTTTGGTAGGTGTAGTTGCCCGAGAGGAACAAACCGAGCAGGGGTCGGATGTTGTTTCCTTCTTCGTCTTTCGCGAATGCAATCGGACCGGAAATGGACCCCTCAACTACATTGTAACCGAAATCGTCAAAACCGATGGCGCCTTCCTCCGTTGGCAATCCACTCGTGATGACTTCACCGCCACCAAACCATTTCGAAGAGGAGTTTCGCAGGGAGATGTTGATGACACCACCCGTCGCATCACCAATGTTGGCCGGGATACCACCCGTCACAACTTGTACCTCTTCAATGGCTGACTTCGGAAGGGCGCTGGATCCGCGCACTTTAATTCCATCGATGTACACCCATGTGGACGATGGACGTGCTCCACGAATGGAGATTCCTCCACCCGTACCAGCGGTGCTTGCACCCGCAACGGTCGTTGCGATGGATGCTGCCGAACGACCGGGCATCTTGTCGATGTCTTCACGGGTCATGGTACCGCCTGATGCACCTCCGTCTTTGTCGATCAGTGGAACCGTGTACTCCACGACTTCTGCCTCTTCCATCATGACACCGGCTGAGAGCTCAGCGTTCACGAATTGGATTTTGTTCGCAGTGATCTTGACGCCTGTAATTTTCTGGCTCTGGTATCCCACAAAGCTCACAAGCACTTCATACGTTCCTGGCTGTACGGGCTTGATGGTGTATTCTCCATCGAAGTCAGTGTTCGTTCCGGAGACTTGGTTTCCGTTGAGGAACAAGACCACGCTTGCAAAGGGCAAAGGGGAATCGGCATCGAGGTCCATGATTTTACCCTTGAGGGTACCGGATCCGACTTGGGCCGCCACAGGGCCGATGGCCATCAGGGCCATAAAAATGAGGGCGATTGGACGCAACATGAATCGTTTGTTACAGGTCATTGGTTACAGGCGTTGGAATACAACAGGCTGTAAATATAGGGCGCGCGCAACCGAATGCGAAAAAGCGTTAATCCTTTTGCGCTGGGGTCTTGGTATGGACTGAAAACCAAAGGGTTTGAAGGGGCGTTGAAGGGGTGTTGGGAGGCTGCCGATTCCGTTTTCACGGCCACTATTCGGGGCAATCTTGCGTTTTCAATGCGTTTTCTCGGCGCTTTTTTAACGCCTTTTACGGGCGCAATTAAACCTTATTGGATGAGGCGCTTCATGCGCGCGATCGGCACCTCCTTCTTGGCCTTATCTTTCGGATGAATCGATCGCTATCGGTAGCGATTTGGCTTCCCGAAAATGCGCCGCCACCACGGAATTGAACGGCCTTGCGCTGCTCGTTTTCGCCTCCGATCGTTTTGCCGCATGCGCTTACGCGTGGCCTTGTCTTGCTTCTTGTAATGAGTCTCCTTTGCGTCCTTCCAACCTGTGCGAAGCTCAGCTGTCCGCGCGGCCTCTTTGTCTTCGGCGCTGCGGATGCTTTCCTGCACGGTTTTCGGCGTTTGTCCGCCTCCTCCGTCGCGAGGGGGTCGCCGCCGCTGAGCGTCGGCAGTCGTGGCCAATGTGGTCAGGACGAGTAGCAGGGCGATATGTCTGAGGCTAATTTTCAAGTCGAGAGGTATTCAGGGGAGTTGAAGAGCATCACGCCGCGGGGTCAATCAGTTAAAGTGTTCTGAAGTATTTCGGTAGCTATGTATGAGCTAAAAGCATTGGCTCCATCAATGCTCATATGATGCCCATCATTGAAGTGCATGAGGTCCCTTTGCTTCCATTCGTGGTGTGTGTCAATGAAACTCAAATTCATGGATGTAGCTAGGCGAGCAAATTCTTGATTGGCACCGGGGAACCATTCGTCTTCCAAACCCCGCATTTCATCACTCGTAGGGGGACGAATGATGAAAATTGTAGGGTCCTTCAGTTTTTTTTGAAGGTACTCAATGAAACGTTCGAGTGCTGAAAGATTCTGATTTGCGGGCCATTGGTCTCCGATTATTTTGTTGTTTCGGTAGTTTATTACTTTTGTTCGAATAGCTCGAATCTTCTGTTCTCGGATTATTTCGCTAGGATTCGGAAGCCAGCCATTTTTTTGCAGGCCTCTGTTTTCGTAATCACTTTGATTACCCTTGATAAAAGCAATAAACTGACGAGGAATTGAGCTGCACATCACTGACAGAAGGTCAGACCCCGACCCGAAACTCATGACATCCAAAGGATTTGATTTGTTCAAACCATAACGAAACGGCGCCATTTCGCAGAAATCTGACCAGTTTGCTGATAACCAAGAACCTTCACCTCGTCCCGTGTTTTCATCCAAAACCCATGGATCGACAAAAACTAGAAATGTGGACTGTGATTCAGGTTCAATACTGCAATCAATTTTTTGCTGAATCGCATCTACATATGCGTCATTCCAAGGAGACGCACCCAAATTGAAGGAGAAGTTGAGCCATTTTCTAGATTTGGGTCCTGATTGTTCAAGGATTGTTGGGTTGACCCCTTGGGCGCTGCGGCTGGTGCCGAAGATCATGGCATTGCAAGTAGTTGGCATCATTCGATAGAGACCAAGTGAATCTCTACCGGGATTGGCGTGTAAGAGACCAAGCCAGAGCGCTTAGCAGGCAATTGTGCCCGGAGTGATCCAAATGAATATTCTCTTTGCCAATTTCAACATTAGAATTGAAAGTATATAAACTGATGGCTGGCATAGGACAGCCCGCACGCCAGAATTAAAAACACAAATGAATTAAAAATCAACAGCTGCACCCAAGAATGCAATTGAGAAAAGGGGCCGCCGTCGCTATCATTTTTAGAGATGGATTCTAAAGCCAAAAACAACAATGGCAAAATGAATCCCTTTTTTCCGAACCGATATGCTCCATTACTACCAAATCTTCCGATGTACTCAACCGCCTCCCCCACATTTTCCGCCCTAAAAAACACCCACGCCACACACACCATGGAGAAAGTCCACGCCATGCCAAGGAACTCGCGCCCAGTCGGCAGCCAGCGCCCTTCACCGATGGTGTCAGAAGTATAGCGCCGATTCTTTCCACGGAGCAGCAGCGGCAGAAACAGCGCAGCATGAATGCCGCCCCAAACGATGAAGGTCCAATTGGCACCGTGCCAAAAACCACTCACCAAGAAGATTACAAACACGTTGCGCACGGATTTCCATTTCCCAACGCGCGACCCGCCGAGCGGAATGTAGAGGTAGTCTCGGAACCACGTGGAGAGCGAGATGTGCCAGCGCCGCCAAAACTCGGCGATGTCGCGTGAGAAGTACGGTGTCTTGAAGTTGGTCATGAGCTGGATGCCAAAGAGCTTGGCGGTGCCGATGGCGATGTCGCTGTAGCCGGAGAAGTCTCCGTAGATCTGAAAGGCGAAATACACAGCACCGAGCATGAGGGTGGGACCGGAGTACTCGGTGTAATTGGCAAAGATGTCGTTAGCATAAATAGCACAGGTATCGGCCACCACCACCTTCTTAAACATTCCCCACAGAATGAGCCTCAATCCAGCGACGCCTTCCTCGTACTTGAATTCGCGCCGGTTTTCAATTTGCGGCAACAAGCGCGACGCCCGCTCGATGGGCCCGGCAACAAGCTGCGGAAAGAAACTCACAAACGCCCCGAAGTTGACGAGGCTGCGCGTGGGCTTCAGCGTCCCTCGGTAAATGTCGATGGAGTAGGAGAGCGTCTGAAAAGTGTAAAAGCTAATGCCCACGGGCAAGATTACTTTTAATGACGATACGTGCATTGTCACGCCCGCCGCTGCCCACGCATCGACCCAGCTGTCGATGAAGAAGTTGCTGTACTTGAAGTAACACAGCAGGCCGAGGTTCACTGCCAGCGACGCTCCAAGCCAGGCTTTTTTAGTGCGTTTTTCTTGGGCTTCCTCGATTTGCAAACCGACCAAGTAATCCACCACCGTCGAGAAGGCAATTATACCCATGATCCGCCAATCCCACCACCCGTATAACACGTAGCTCGCGAGCACGAGCAGCACGTTCTGCGCCCTGAGATTGCGCTGCACGACAAACCAATAC
>CAXDQP010000066.1:0-9280 GCA_963991335.1 uncultured Flavobacteriales bacterium | reverse complement strand
TCATTGCACAACCATTGATACGTATAATTCCCATAACCACCGCTTACAAGCGGTGCCAAATCGATGACATCACCAAGGCACATTTCCGAATCATAGCCGTTCACTTCGAAAGGCGGCGGCTCCTCTGCGACATAGAACGAGAAGTAGGTGGTTAGCCCACCCCCATTGCATGCCGCAACGTTTTCAATTTCCATCTCCACCAACTCGGGTCCTTCATTAACACCATCGATTGCTGCCGTCAACTCAAATTCAACGATGCTCACGTAAGGTGCAAAAACGACAGAATCCGGAAGAGGTAGTAATGTACCATCGGGTTGGGGTTGGCCGTAGTCGACGCCATTCGTCGCCACACTGCTGCCGTAATTGATGTAAACCATCTCCTGCATATCCAAGATGGTCTCAACAGGGCGTTCAAATGACAAAGTAGCCGTTCCACAATCTTCGTAAATGGTATTTGCCTCAGGCCCACCTACATCAATGCTCAAATCAATTTGCACCACTGCATTGGATTCAAAACTGCCTTCTTCCAGGACAACAATAGATTCCAATGCCGTATCACTTCCATCGGCAATCGCAAGCTTGATATGATAGGTTTCGCCACACTCTACTGAATATGAGGCCGTGAAAGGCACGGTATAACCATTAATGCAAACATCTGTGCCTCCTTGATTATCCACGTAGTACTCTGGATTTGTTCCCGAGTTTACAGAGGAGATAGTGATTGGAAGATTAGGGTCTGTATTCGGCACCCCTGCAATGTTCACAGATCCATCGGGGAAACCTGCAGGACTGTCGTATGGTCCCGTGATACCCGGTCCACTCAAAAAGAAAGCGAATACATCGTTGTATTGGGTGTTGATCCAAGTTTCGTATTCGTCAGAACCAAAAACATAATCAAAACTAACTGTATCGCCGGCCGCGACAAAATCGAATTCAAGAACACAGCCGTCGTTCACTGAACTCACGCTGAAAGATCCTCCAATCAAATCGGGAACTGAATTAGCAATGTCCAACAAGTCAGGGTCGCTGAAGCCATTGCCCAGGCACCCATCACAGGCCACAAATTCATCGGGACACTCGAGGTTTTCAGCTACATCACAGCTCAAGATGAGGCCTGAGGAGATGGAGAAAATATCATCTCCACCGGTGAGGTATCCGAGTTGGCTATCGCCTCCTTGGTAGGTAATGTTGAACGCTTGGATACCATTTCCAAGCAATATATCGTTCACGTATTCTTCAAGGGTCAGACCCGTCTCAACTTCGAGTTGAGCGTGAGTGATGGAGGGACCGCAAATGGCAGTTGATAAAATGAGGGCAATCGCTCCGAATTGGATTCGATTCATGCTGTACTGATTTACTAGGGTAATAATACCACATTATCAGAACACAACAAAGAACAGCAAGGTTGCTTCTTAGTTTCGGAAGGCGCTAAGTTCGCCAGCGAGCTTTTTGCGGGCATGAAAGATTCTACTCTTCACCGTGCCCATCGGAATGTTCAATTCGGCTGCGATTTCATCGTAGTGAAATCCCTCGAGAAACATCGTGAACGGAATGCGAAAATCGCTTTTCAATCCATCGATCGCTGCATGGATATCTTTTTCATTGATTTCAGACGTGATTGTATCCGCCTGCATCGAACCGGAATTTAAATAATACTGGTTGTCAGTGGTATCCAAAATGGTGTTTTGAAACTTCTTGCGCTTGTAGTTATTGATGAAGATGTTTCGCATGATCGTGTAGAGCCACCCTTTGATGTTCGTACCCTCCTTGAAATTTTTCTTGTACCGCAGTGCCTTAACCATGGTATCTTGAATCAGATCTTCTGCGTCCTGTGTGTCGCGTGTAAAACCCATAGCAAATCCTTTGAGAAAGGATCGGTTCATAACGAGAAGGGAGTTGAATTCGAGCGTGCTCATGTCTTTTTGTTGAATGATTCTCCACAAAGATTAAACAAAATTTCCTTTGAACCAAGAGTTTGTTTAACTTTTATCAAAAATGTTTAAACATTTTGGCTTTAAAGCACGCAAAACCCAGTTGATTCAGCCTGTTTCACTTGGGTTCTCTGGAAAAGATTTCAATCAAAGAGGACCTTCATCAGGTCTTCACCGTTTGTGACGGTGGTCACGACGTCATTGGACGCACATCCCTCAAACACCTTGCCTGCGAGCAAGAATTTATTATCGAGCCCTTCAAACTCGGAAGTGACCAAGTTCACATAGGACTGTGCCTCTGAAGATGCGGGATACGTCGTGCAGTAGGATACAAAACGTGCGTTTGGAAACTGCTCCGCCACTCCCATCAAGTCAGAGAACGGCACACTTGCCCCTAAGAAAACACTTCGAATCTGGTATTTCCGGCAGAGGAAATGGATGAAGAGCAAGCTGATATCATGTATCTCGCGCTCCGGCAGGTAGAGCACTGCGATCGGCGCATCGCTTTTAAGATCATCCTGCAAGCAGTCTACAGCTGAATTTAACACTTGTCGCATCAAGTGGCTGATGAAGTGTTCCTGGGCTGGACATATCGAATTTGTCAACCACAGCACTCCTATTTGAGAGAGGAATGGGAGAAATACCTCCAAGACTGTTTTTTCCAATCCATGCTCATCCGAATGCTCTCGGACAATTTCATTGAATAAGGCTTCATCATAATTGAGCATACTCAACTTCAGCCGAGAAAACACTGCACTCAATCCCCCCTCCTCAATCTGCACTTCATTTACCTTGTCGAGAAGCGCTTGGTCTCCAAGCTCAGCAATTTTAGAGATCTTCATCCCGTGGTACATGAGGTACGAAACGTTCAATAGTTTCTTAAGATCATCACCACTGTAATATCGAATGTTCGTCGCTGTCCTCTTCGGCACCAGTAATTTAAACCGCTGCTCCCATGCGCGGATGGTGTGCGATTTTACGCCTGTAAAATGTTCCAGATCCTTGATCGAAAACTGCTGCGCTACACCTCTTTCTTTCATCGCTCAGAATGAGTTAGGACAATCCCAGAGGCAGGTAATGCATTGAAGGCGTATTTTTGGAGCATGACGATTTGGAACTTCTTCACAGACGACCCCAACCAAGGCATGCATCCCTTTGGTGCAGCGCACCAGGGTGGCAGCATGCTCATTGGAGCATTGCCCTTAGCGCATTTCTGGAGTGCGGTTGCTTCGAGTACCATTGTACAACTTGAACAGATTGCTTGTGAAAATGTTCAACACGCCTCTGAACACGGTCGCTTGAATGATCGCTGGATTCCTTCATCGCATGCACTTGAAGCTATTGCCCAACTTTCAAGAGGCGAAAATCTGTACCATGAAGACACGCTACTTTTTGAATGGGTCGGGAGCGATTCCTCCAACACTTTAACGCGAAAAACAATGGCCAAAGCCGATCTCCTGCAAGCACCACAGGAACTTTTTTCAAGATTAGGCGAATGGATCCCAACGCAATTGCAGTATGTGAAGAATATGTGGGACGCGAATGACGCATCGAACATCGAACTCCCAAACCACGTTCAAGTGATCGGCCCTCGTGAAAAGCTCATTATGGCCCAAGGAGTCAAGGTCAATGCGTGCACTATCAATACAGAAGCCGGGGCCGTCTTACTCGGACCGGGCAGTGAAATCCAAGAAGGCAGCAACATCCGTGGCCCACTATTCTTAGGTGCAAACAGCGTAATCAAAATGGGAACCAAGGTATACGGTCCCACCACCATTGGCGATCAATGTCGCATTGGAGGGGAAGTCTCGAATTCAACGTTTTTGGGATTCAGCAACAAAGGGCATGACGGATTTCTTGGCAATTCCGTCATCGGACACTGGTGCAACTTGGGGGCAGACACGAATACGAGCAATCTCAAGAGCAACTATAGCCCGGTTCGACTTTGGAGCGAGAAAGAACAGTCTTATGTGGATTCAGGACTCCAGTTTTGCGGGTTAATCATGGGCGATCACAGCAAATCGGGCATCAATACTATGTTCAATACAGGCACTATTGTTGGTCCTGGCTGTAATATTTTTGGTAGCGGATTTCAACCCAAGCACATTCCTTCGTTTTCGTGGGGAGGAGGCCAAGCATGGCAACTGCATGATTTTGACAAGTTCATTCAGACCGCACACGCAGTGATGGAGCGCAGGGGCATCGTCCTCACGGATGCTAACATCAACTACTGGCGTGAACAGCACCAGATTGCTGCAGAACGCCGACAATAAGTATCTCAAATCAGTCGTTCAGACTGACATAAACAACTGCCACAATGTCCGAAATTACGGTGGCACGGGATTTGACATGAAGAGGATGAATAAGGAAGAAGATGTTTGAAGATCAAATTGAAGAAGAGCAGTGGTCGCTGAGCGACGCCCAAGATCACGAATTTATCCCGTTGATATCTGCGGAGGATGAAGAAGCGATGCAAAAGGAAGAAGTGCCGGAAGACCTCCCGCTCCTCTCCTTGCGCAACACGGTGTTATTCCCGGGTGTGGTCATCCCAATTACGGTGGGACGTGATCGATCCATTCGGTTGGTGAAAGAAGCCCACAAGAATGACCAACGCATTGGTGTCGTCAGTCAAAAAAACGATGACATCGAAGTGCCCAACGGCTCAGACCTGAATGAAGTGGGCACCGTGGCGAAAGTCATCAAAATGCTGCGCATGCCTGATGGGTCCAACACGGTCATACTGCAGGGTCAAAAACGATTCAAATGGACCGAGGTGGTCCAAGAAGAGCCGTACATGAAGGCACGTGTTGTTGAGTACGATGCCGAAAACCTACCACCGAAAGACGATGAGCACAAAGCGCTCATGGAAAGCTTGAAAGAGCTAGCCATCGAAATTATCCAATTGAGCCCCAACATTCCTTCTGAGGCGGGATTTGCCATCAAGAGCATCGAGAGTTTGACTTTTTTGGTCAATTTCATCGGTTCGAACATGAACGCTCCGGTGGAAGAAAAGCAAACGCTTTTAGAGGTGGCGGGCATCAAAGCGCGCGCCCGAAAAGTATTGGAACTTCTCAATAAAGAGAAGCAGATGCTCTCACTGAAGCGAGACATACAAACCAAGGTCAAGGGCGAACTGGACCAACAACAACGTGAGTACTATTTGAATCAGCAGTTGAAGCAGATTCAAGAAGAGCTTGGCAACAACCCACAAGCACAAGAAGTTGCAGAACGAAAGCTGAAGGCTGAATCCATGGAATGGCCGGCCCACGCGAAGGAAGCGTTCAATCGAGAAATCATTAAGTTGGAACGCATGAATTCGCAATCGGCGGAGTACAGTGTCCAAGCCAACTACGTGGATCTCATGCTGGATTTGCCATGGTCGAAAAAATCAAAAGACAACTTCGACTTACACCATGCACAAACCGTTTTGGATGAAGACCATTACGGATTGGACAAAGTGAAGGAACGCATTATAGAGCACCTCGCGGTGCTCAAAATCAAGGGCGACTTAAAGGCACCGATCATCTGTCTTTACGGCCCTCCCGGGGTGGGCAAAACTTCGCTGGGAAAAAGCGTCGCTCGTGCATTGAACCGCGAGTATGTGCGAATGAGCCTTGGTGGACTTCGGGACGAAGCGGAAATACGCGGACACAGAAAAACATACATTGGAGCCATGCCTGGCCGTATTTTGCTGAGCCTCAAGAAAGCGGGACAATCGAATCCTTTATTTGTCCTTGACGAGATTGACAAGCTGGGACGGGACCATCATGGCGATCCTTCAAGTGCCATGTTAGAAGTATTGGACCCTGAACAGAACAGCGCCTTTCACGACAATTACCTGGACCTTGATTACGACCTCAGCAACGTCATGTTCATTGCGACGTGCAACAGCTTGGGCTCCATCCAACCTGCCCTTCGCGATCGGATGGAAATCATTGAAGTCACAGGATATACGGTCGAGGAAAAGGTACAGATTGGCAAACGACACCTGGTTCCTAAGCACCTCAACGACTCAGGCCTTTCTCAAAAAGAAATCAAGATTCCGGTCAAAACATTGGAAGCCATTGTCGAGCAATACACCAATGAGAGTGGTGTTCGCGGACTGGAGAAAAGAATCGCCAAGGTCATCCGAAACCGCGCCAAAGAGGTCGCATTGGCAGAATCATTTGAGCCTGCTGTAGCCCCGGAACACCTCAAAGATATTTTGGGGCCCTCCCGAGAAAAAGACCGGTACCAAGGAAATGAGACCCCTGGGGTGGTTACAGGATTGGCTTGGACACCCAATGGCGGCGACATTTTGTTCATTGAGACATCGCTCACCAAGGGTACCGGCAAACTCACACTCACAGGAAACCTCGGGGATGTCATGAAAGAAAGTGCCATGATTGCGCTTGAATACATCAAATCACACGCACAGTCTTTGGGGTTGAATGCGGAAGAAATGAGCAAGACCAATGTTCATCTTCATGTCCCTCAGGGAGCAATTCCAAAAGATGGACCAAGTGCTGGAATTACAATGGTCTCGGCCATGGTATCCGCATTCACCGGAAAAAAAATCCGCAAGGCATTGGCCATGACTGGCGAGATCACCTTGCGCGGCCAAGTATTGCCCGTGGGAGGAATCAAAGAAAAAATCCTAGCTGCAAAGCGTGCCGGTATCAAGGAAATCATCATGTGCCATCGCAACAAACAGGACGTGGACGAAATTGATGAGCGTTATATCAAAGGGCTTCGATTTACTTATGTCAAAGAAATTGGAGAAGTTGTCAATCGGGCGGTCACAAACGAAAAAGCCAACTAGTGCGTTTCTACCTGCAATGAAGCACCTCCGAATTCAATCCACCGCTCCGCTGGCTTTGTTTTGTTTAAGCCTGCTGCAGGTGCAAGCTCAAGATGTTCAGGAATCGCTTGTTTTTGAAATTCCCACGGATGCGCGCTGCGCTGCGCTGGGGGGAACACTCATGGCAGATCTTCAAGGAGATTTGCACGCTGCGGCATACAATCCCAATCTACTTGATTCCAGTGACGCCGGAATGATGGCATTGGACTATGTGAACTATTATAGCGGGATTGGTCTCATTTCAGTGAATTATGCCCTGCAAAAAAAACGAAAGGGAATGACCCAGCTGGGAATGCGCGCGCTCAATTATGGCCAATTCGATGCCTATGACGCCGCTGGCAATTCCGAGGGTACATTTCCCGGAAGCGACCTGATTGCATTCGCAGGATGGTCCCATCCCATTGATTCGAATTGGACTGTTGGGGGACAAGTCTTCGCAGGGTCCAGAAGCCTCAACCGCGAAGTGGCAATTTGGGCGGGAATTGAGGGGTTTATCCAAGCAAGATGGCCCGAAAAAAACCTCGCGATTGGCGCAGGAATTTCGGGTTTTGGTCGCCAATGGGGATGGAAAGGCACCCAACCTTCAGGCGTATTGCCCTGGAATCTGCAGTGGACCTTAGCGAAAGGATTCGACAACGCTCCGTTCATTTTTTACCTCAAAGGAAATCACATGGAGACATGGGATTTAGCCCCTCCCGGAACCTATGATGACGGAATTGACCCGCTCACGGGCGAAGTCATACCCAATCCAAAATTCCAATTTGGCGATCAGTTGCTCCGCCATGTTGCACTCGGGACACAAATTAGCTTAGGAGAAAATGGCTCGCTGATGTTCGGCTATGATTACCGAAGACGGGTCGAGATGGCCGCATCCAGTCGATTTGGCACCAATGGGTTCTCCATAGGAGGAGAAATCAAAGTGCGTCAATTTCGATTCCGGCTGACGCGAAACACGTATCATTTCGCTGGCTCATCCACCCACTTGGGCCTTGCTTTTAATCCGCGAAGATTTCGAGCAAATTTGACGAATTGAACGCTTAATTTGCACCATCATGGAGAAAGGCAGAATCAATATCGCAATTGATGGACATTCGTCATCGGGAAAGAGCACCATGGCCAAGTCATTGGCCAAGGAATTGAACTTTGTTTACATCGATACCGGAGCAATGTATCGAGCTGCAGCGCTTTTCTGCATCAAAGAACGACTCATTGATGGAAATGAAATTGATGAACGAAGAATTCCTGCAGCCATCGAGCGGATGTACATCGCGTTCAAATACAACAACAAAACAGAGCAATCGGAAATCCATCTTGGGGGGGTGAATGTGGAAAATGAGATTCGCTCCATGGAAGTAGCGCGCCGGGTGAGTTTGGTTGCCGCAGTGCCTGAAATTCGCCACAAATTGGTCAACATCCAGCAGCGTATGGCCTCGATTGGCGGCGTTGTAATGGATGGCAGGGATATAGGAACAGTCGTCATGCCCAAAGCAGAGCTTAAGTTTTTTATCACAGCCGATATAGAGATTCGCGCGAGACGACGTTTTGAAGAATTGACAAACAAAGGCGTGGAATCCAACCTGAGCGATGTACTGAACAACATTCGGGAACGCGATCGAATCGACACCACCCGGGCGGTAGCTCCACTGCGAAAGGCGAAGGACTCGATCGTTATGGACAATAGCAATCTCTCCATCGACGAGCAATTTGATTTCCTTCTGAATCATGCTCGAAAAGTCATGTCTGACGCATGATGCAAAGAAAAGCTTGGCTACTCGTTCTCTTCGTTACTCTCCTCGCTGCGAATCGATCAATCGCCTCCCTTCGCACACACCTTGAATTTACCCAAGAAAATGATTCGAATGTAGCGGATACGCTGCGTCCCCCATTCCTACAAGCCGACCACCTGCGCTGGGCGGATTCCGTCCTTCACTCCCTGAATCAGCGCGAACAAATCGCGCAGCTGCTCATGCCTCCTGTTTATGCGCATGAAGATCACAAGGACTGGAGAATAGCTGAGCAATGGGCACAGCAAGGCCTCATCGGAGGAGTCATCTGCATGCAAGGACATCCTCAAGGACAAATCCAGCGCATCACACGTCTTCAGCAAAACAGCAAAGTTCCATTGCTCATTTCGAGCGATGCCGAATGGGGCCTTGGCATGCGGTTAGATTCCACGCGTTCTTGGCCGAGAGCACTGACCATTGGTGCCGCGAATGACACGGCTTTGACCCGGAAATTTGGTCAAGAAATTGGCAATGCGCTTTTGGGCACCGGTGTCCAAGTCAATTTTGCTCCGGTTGTCGATGTCAACAGCAATCCTTTGAACCCGGTCATCGGCAGCCGCTCCTTTGGAAGCAATGTGCAGCGTGTGTCAGAAATGGGAATCGCATACGCCAGGGGGATGCAAGACGTGGGTGTGCTCGCCACGGCCAAGCACTTTCCCGGACATGGTGATACCGATTCAGACTCTCACAAAGCCCTGCCATCCATCCTTCATGACCGCAGTCGC